>NZ_JAHUTG010000008.1:0-239514 GCF_020889545.1 Rhodococcus sp. I2R | reverse complement strand
CGACTCGCCGAAGGCAAAACCAAACGCGACATCATTCGCTGCCTCAAACGAGCCGTCGCCCGCGAAATGTTCCAACTCCTCACCCACAAAACCACCGCTTGACACTCATAGGAGCATCACATGGGGAGGGAACGAGAGAGCCCGGCACTCCTGTAGGGAGTGCCGGGCTCTTCGGTCGAGCTGGGCTACCTAGACGTTGGCTACGCCCTGGGCGAGGAACCGCTTACCGGTCACCGCTTCGGATGTGCCGGTGCGGTCGAGGTACGGGGTGATGCCGCCGTTCCAGAAGCCGAATCCACCGCCGAGTAGCAGGCAGAGGTCGATGTCCTCCGGGGCCGCGACGACGCCCTCGTCGAGCATGATGCGGATCTCGTCCGCGATTGCACGACGCGTGCGATCGAGTACCTGCTCGCTGGTCGACGGAGAGTCACCCTGGGGCCACATCTCGGCGACCTCCGGGTCGACGATCTGTCCCTCGGGTCCGTAGGTCCAGACTCCAGCCTTCTTGGCCTCGACGAGCGCGCGGAACCCGGGGGAGTCCTTGAACCGGTCGGGGTAGGCCTCGGCGAGCGTCTCGGCTGTGTGCAACGCAACCGCCGGGCCCACCAGGGCCAGCAGCGTCAGCGGGCTCATCGGCATACCGAGCTCGCCGACGGCACCGTCGGCGACCTCGAACGGGGTGCCCTCGTCGATGGCGCTGATGATCTCGTTCGATGCGCGCGTCACGAGGCGGTTGAACACGAAGCCCGGCAGATCGGCGCACAGGACGGCAGACTTCTTGAGAGTCTTCGCAGTCGCGAATGCCGTTGCCAGAGTGGCATCGTCGGTCTTCTCACCCTTGACGACCTCGAGCAATGGGAGGACGGCAACGGGATTGAAGAAGTGGAAGCCGACCACGCGCTCGGGGTGCTTCAAGTCCGCCGCCATCTTCGTGATCGACAGCGAGGAGGTGTTGGTAGCGAGAATCGTCTCGGGCGAGACGAATTCCTCGACCTCGGCGAACACCTTCTTCTTCACGTCGAGGTTCTCGAACACTGCCTCGATGACGAAATCGGTGTTGGCGAACGCCGACTTGTCGATCGAGCCGGACACCAGCGCCTTGAGTCGGTTCGCGGCATCCGGGGAGAGGCGCTTCTTGCCGAGGAGCTTGTCGATTTCGGCGTGAACGTAGCCGACGCCCTTGTCGATGCGCTCCTGATCGATATCGGTGAGAATCACCGGCACCTTCAGCTGACGGACGAACAGCAGGGCGAGCTGGCTGGCCATCAGACCGGCACCGACGATGCCGACTCCGGAAACCTTGCGAGCGAGGGACTTGTCCGGTGCTCCGGCGGGACGCTTCGCGCGCTTCTGTACCAGGTCGAATGCGTACAGCCCGGCACGCAGCTCGTCTTTGACCAGCAGGGTCGAGAGCGCTTCGTCCTCGGCTGCGAACGCCTTGTCGAGCGAGGCGGGGTCGGTGATGTCGGTGTTCTTGGCGAGTTCGAGCAATTCGACGGCGGCGACGGGGCCGGGTGCGAAGTTGTTCGTCTTGCCCGCAACGATGGCCTTGGCGCGAGTGATGGCGTCGTCCCAGGCCTGACCGCGATCGATCTCGGGACGGGTCGGGATGATCTCACCCTTGATGACCTGCGCCGCCCAGGCGAGGGACTGCTCGATGAAGTCCGCGCCACCGAAGAGGGCGTCGGCGATCCCGAGATCGACTGCCTGCTGCGGCTTGAGGACCCGGTTCTGGTTGAGCGAGTTCTCGACGACGACCGTCACGGCATTGGAGGCGCCGATGATGTTGGGCAGCAACTGAGTTCCGCCCCAGCCCGGGACCAGGCCGAGGAATGCCTCGGGCAGGCCGAGTGCAGCGGCGTTCTCCGCGACCGTGCGGTAGTGCGAGTGCAGACCCACTTCGAGTCCGCCACCGAGGGCGGCACCGTTGATGAAGGCGAACGTCGGAATCGTCGACTCGCGCAGACGCCGGAAGACCCTGTGGCCGAGCTGCCCGATCTGCAGCGCCTCGTCCTTGGTCTTGATGTTCGGCACACCGTTGAGGTCGGCGCCGACGGCGAAGATGAACGGCTTACCGGTGATGGCGATTGCCACCGGGTTCGCGGCGAACGCCTCGTCGAGGGCGGCGTCGAGCCGCGCGAGGCCGGCCGGGCCGAAAGTCGACGGCTTGGTGTGATCGAACCCGTTGTCGAGGGTGACCAGTGCGATGGAGCCGTCGAGGCCGGGCACCGAGACGATCTTGGTGTACGCGTTCGTGACTACCTCGTCCGTGAACGCTGTCGTGATGTCACTCATTTGGCTGCTCCCGCTCCATGGGTCGTTCCTGCAGGCTTCACTCCCGCGTAGTCAGCGTGATTGGGGTTTTCCCAGATGACGGTGCCGCCCATGCCGAGACCGATGCACATGGTCGTCAGGCCGTACCGGACGTCGGGCGCCTCGGCGAACTGGCGGCTCAGTTGTGTCATCAGGCGAATACCCGAGGAGGCGAGCGGGTGGCCGCACGCGATCGCGCCGCCCCACTGGTTGACGCGGGGATCGTCGTCGGCAATGCCGAAGTGCTCGAGAAAGGCGAGTACCTGGACGGCAAAGGCCTCGTTGATCTCGAACAGACCGATGTCTTCGATGCTCAATCCGGTTCGGCCGAGCAGCTTCTCGGTGGCCGGGACCGGGCCGATGCCCATGACGGCCGGGTCGACGCCGGCGAAGGAGAAGCCGACCATCCGCATGCCGATGTTCAGGCCGAGCTCGTGTGCGGTGTCCTCGCCGGCGAGGATCGCGGCGGTGGCACCGTCGTTGAGGCCTGCTGCATTGCCTGCGGTGACGCGGCCGGCGGGCCGGAACGGCGTCTTGAGCTTGGCGAGGTCCGAGGTTGTCGTGCCGGGGCGGGGCGGCTCGTCCTCGGTGGCCAGGCCCCAGCCTGCTGCGGACTTGGTGGCGATGGGGACGAGCGTATCGGCGAGCAAGCCGGCCTTCTTGGCGGCGTCGTACTTGTTCTGGCTGGCGACGGCGTAGGCGTCGGTGCGTTCCTTGGTGATGGTGGGAAAGCGATCGTGCAGGTTCTCGGCCGTGTTGCCCATGACGAGGGCGCTGGGATCGACCAGTTTGTCGGCGAGGAAGCGCGGGTTGGGGTCGGCGCCCTCACCCATCGGGTGATGTCCCATGTGCTCGACGCCGCCGGCGATGACCACGTCGTACTGGCCGAATCCGATTCCCGATCCGGTGGTGGTGACCGAGGTCATTGCACCGGCACACATGCGGTCGATGGCGAAGCCCGGAACGCTGCGGGGGAGTCCGGCGAGGAGTGCAGAGGTGCGGCCGATTGTCAGGCCCTGATCACCGGTCTGCGTCGTCGCGGCAATGGCAACCTCGTCGATCCGCTCTGGCGGTAGGGAGGGGTTCTTCCGCAGCAGTTCGCGGATGGCCTTGACGACGAGGTCGTCGGCGCGAGTGTCGGCGTACATGCCCTTGGGGCCTGCCTTGCCGAATGGGGTACGGATGCCGTCGACGAACACGACATTCCGCTGTGAATTGGTGGATGCGGGTACTGACACGCTTCGATCCTCCCGAGAAGATGCGGTCGATTGGCCCGGCCGACGCCGGGCTGCCGTCCACTCTAGCCGGTATTACCCGTCGGTAACTTGTGGAGGGGTCCCAGTCGCTCGAGGAGGGGTCCCAGTCACTCGAGGAGGGGTCAATGCCTCGACGAGCACCGGTACGACCAACTCGCGTTGCCACGGACGGGCTCGTCCCTCGGCGAGTCGATCATCGACGAGCTGGTGTGCCTCGAGCGGGTCGACGGCCGTCCAGTCCCACACCAGCCGCCGCAGAACGTCAGGCAGCAGCAGGTTTTCGACGGGGACACCGACCCTCTCGCCCAGCTCTGTCATGGCGGCTCGGACGGTGGCCAGACGCTCGGCCGCCTCCGGATCGCGCCGAGACCATCTGTTGACGGGCGGGGGTCCGTCGAACGGAGCGGCCCGGGGCGGCAGTTCCCCGGAAGGCAGACGCCTGGCTCGTTCCAGCGCGGACAACCACACCTTTGACGAGTGTCGCTGGCGTGGACCACCGAACACAGGCAGCGCGCGTAGGTCGTTCTCGGACTTCACGTCGGCAGACGCGGCGGAGATGATGGCGGAATCCGGCAGCACCCGACTCGGCGCGATGTCTCGTCGCTGCGCCAGCTCGTCACGGGCGCGCCACAGTTCCCGAACCGAGGCCAGTACACGTTGGGAGCTGATCGAGTGGATGCCCGACGTGCGCCGCCACCTCTCGGGTTTCGGCTTGGGTGGCCCGAGCGTCAGAATGTGGGCGAACTCCTGAGCAGCCCAGTCGGTCTTGCCCTGCGCCTCGAGTTCGGCGGCCATCGCATCTCGGAGTTCGAGAAGAACCTCGACGTCGAGTGCGGCGTAGTTGAGCCAGATGTCGGGGAGCGGTCGGGTCGACCAGTCGGCGGCACCGTGGCCTTTCTGCAGCGATAGACCGAGTGTCCGCTCCACGATCGGCCCCAGGCCGACCCGTTCGAAGCCCGCGAGCCGCCCGGCGAGTTCGGTGTCGAACAACGTGGCCGGGACGAGTCCGAGCTCGTCGAGCCCCGGAAGGTCCTGATCGGCGGAATGCAGCACCCATTCGAGCGGATTGATCACCTCGGCGAGCGGGTGCAGTGAATCGGCCACCGGGATCGGATCGAGAAGGACTGTTCCGGCGCCGCGGCGGCGAAACTGCAACAGATATGCGCGCTGTGAGTACCGGAAACCCGACGCCCTCTCCGCGTCGACTGCGAGCGGGCCATGCCCTTCGGCCAACTGTGCTGCAGCGGCAATGACACCGGCCGGTGAATCGACGAGGGCGGGGACACCGTCCGCGGGGGCGAGTAGAGGCACCGCCGTCGGCGCGTCCTCCGCTGTCTCCGACGGCTCGCTGGAACTGGCTGTTGACATGAGTGCAGACTCTAGGCCCTCGAGAGTCGACTTTGCGCGAACTACGTACGGTTTTTCTCACGATCGCGGAGGTCGGTGATGCCTGCCGGAGGCAGTCCGGCGGCGTAGGCGAGGACTTCGCAGAACGCTTCCACGTGGGATGCCAGTTCCACCGAACCTGCCGTCCACGACGCGCGCAACTCCAACTGGTGCGCCTTCGGTGGACCGGCGATGTCGCCGTACCGCACCGAACTCGTCGACGTCACGGTGCCGCCCAGCGCGGTAAACGGCTCGGCTCGGCTCTCGAGGGCGTCGACCAACCAACTCCAACCCACCTCGGGAAGAAGTGGGTCCGACGCCAGAGTTTCGTCGACGTCCGCCTGGATGTACGCGACGAGGCGCATCGTTCCGTTCCAAGCTTCGTCGCCGTCGGGGTCGTACAGCAGAATCAGTCGTCCGAATGCATCGCCGTCGGACTGTTCCCCGACGTCGTCACCGTCAGGATGCGCAACTTCGGCTCCGATGGCATAACTGAAGGGTGCGAGTCGCTGCGGCGGCCGAATGGGCCCGATCTCGATCGACGGGTGTACGACGGCCCGGTGCATCGCCTCGATCGCCGATCGAAACGGCGCAGGCTCGGCAGAGGATCCGGGTTTGGTCACAACATCGGACGGTAGACTTCTCAGGTTCTTCATAGTCGGAGGCGCGCCGAGCCGAGACCAACCCGCCGCTGTAACGGCGCCCGAGTGGTGAAGCTGGTGTCGCACCTGCATCGAAGACTTCTCGCCGGGACGTGGCAGCATGGACGTCGATGAACATCGACACGCCTTCGCCCCGTCGCCGACTTCCCGATGCTCCGTTGCTGGCGGCCGTTGCAGGCCGGTCGCCGACGCGCCGTCCCGTGTGGTTCATGCGGCAGGCCGGCCGCTCGCTGCCGGAGTACCGAAAGATCAGGGCCGGCATCGGAATGCTCGAGTCCTGCTTCGACGCCGAACTCGTCGCCGAGATCACCTTGCAGCCTGTCAAGCGGCACGGTGTCGACGCGGCAATCTTGTTCTCCGACATCGTGGTACCGCTCAAAGCGGCAGGTATCGATCTCGACATCGTGGCCGGCACCGGACCTGTCATCGCCCATCCGGTGCGGTCGGCAGCCGACGTCGCCGCACTTCCGAAGCTCGATGCGCAGCAGGTGGCGCCGGTATCCGACGCGGTCGGCCTGTTGGTTCGCGAACTGGGCGAGACCGCACTGATCGGTTTCGCCGGAGCGCCCTTCACGTTGGCCTCGTACCTCGTCGAAGGCGGACCCAGTCGAAACCACGAGAAGACGAAAGCGCTGATGCGTTCGGATTCGGCGACCTGGCACTCGTTGCTGGACAGGCTCGCGGACACCACCATCACGTTTCTGCTGGCGCAGCTCGAGGCCGGTGTGGACGCCGTTCAGCTTTTCGACTCGTGGGCCGGGGCGCTCTCGCTTGCCGATTACCGTGAGTTCGTACTTCCGCATTCGAAGAAGGTGTTCGACGCGGTCTCTTCTGCCGGTGTGCCCAAGATTCACTTCGGTGTCGGCACAGGTGAGCTGCTCGGGGCCATGGGGGAGGCCGGCGCCGACGTCGTCGGTGTCGACTGGCGCATCCCCCTCGACGTAGCTGCGAAGCGAGTCGGCCCGGGCAAAGCACTGCAGGGCAACCTGGATCCGGCAGTGCTCTTCGCCGGCTGGGATGCGATCGAGAGCGAAACCAGGCGCATCGTGGCCGAGGCCGACCGAGCCGTCGAAGCGGGTGCGCTCGGGCATGTGTTCAATCTGGGACACGGTGTGCTGCCCGACACCGACCCGGAGATGATCACACGGCTCGTGGAGCTGGTGCACTCGCTGTGACCGATCGATCGATCAGGGCTGCAGTCGTCGGGGGCGGCATCACGGGCCTCGTCGCGGCCTATCGATTGCGCACCACATTGGGGCCCGATGCCCACATCACGGTGGTGGAGGCATCGGATCGGCTCGGAGGCGCGCTGCGCACCGTCGATCTCGCCGGCGGACCCGTCGATGTCGGCGCCGAGGCCTTCGTCGGGCGCCGACCGGAGGTTCCAGCATTGATGGATGAGCTGGGCATCGCCGATCAGCTCGTCTATCCAGCTGGAAAACGCCCGCTCATCTACGCAGCCGGTGCGCTCCACACAATGCCCACCGACACATTGATGGGCATTCCGTCGGGCGCCGCCTCGATGCAAGAGCTCGTCGACGGTGCCACACTCGCCACGATCGAGTGCGAGCCCGAGATGGAATTCACGTGGGATCGCGGCAAGGACTGCAGCGTTGCGGACCTCGTCGCAGCCAGATTCGGCGAGCAGGTTCTGCGCCGATCGGTCGACCCGCTGCTCGGCGGAGTCTATTCGGGTCTGTCCGATTCGATCGGCGTGCGTGCCGCGCTACCGACACTCGCCGCTGCCCTGGACGCCGGGGCGAGAAGTCTGACGGACGCAGTGCGCCGCTCGCTGCCCGAGCCGAGTTCGGCTCCCGTGTTCGGCACGCTCCGCGGTGGATACGGCGTTCTCGTCGACACCCTCGTCTCAGCCGCGGACGCACAGATCCTTAGGAACACCCGGGCGACGTCGATCTGCGGCGAGCGCAAGGGGTGGATGCTCGATCCGGTCGGACACGTCGATCTCATCGTGCTGGCCATCCCGGCCCCCGAACTCGCACACGTCTTGTCCGACATCGTGCCCGACGCAGCACAGTCGGCCGCGGAGATCGAGCTCGGCTCCTCTGCCGTCGTTGCCATGGCGCTACCCCCGGGAACCGAGTTGCCGGACAACTCCGGTGTTCTCGTCGCCACCGACGCAGGCCTGGCGGTCAAGGCGTTCACATTCTCGAGCCGCAAGTGGACGCACCTCGCCGAGCGTGAGGTGCCCCTGTTACGGGCCTCGCTCGGGCGGTTCGGCAACGAAGAACCGCTGGCCTTGCCCGACGATCTCCTGGTCGAGCAGGCCATGGGAGATCTCCGATCGATCACCGGCATCGACGCCGCGCCCACCGCGACCCTCGTCCAGCGCTGGTACGGCGGACTTCCCCAATATGCGCCCGGACACCTCGATCGTGTCGCCCACATCGAGGCGGCTGTGCAGCGGTTGCCCGGCATAGCCGTCGCCGGCGCCTGGAGCTACGGAGTCGGGGTGCCCGCCTGTGCCGCCTCGGGCACCAGAGCGGCCGCCGTCGTATGCGAAGTGGCACGATAGAGCCATGGCACGCCTCGATTATTCCGCGCTCAACTCCACTCTCCGCTACCTGATGTTCTCGGTGTACAAGGTCACCCCAGGTGTTCTGGGGGAGGACCGCGCTGCGGCCGCCAAGGAAGCGAGAGCGTTTTTCGAAAGCCAGGAGGAGAAGGGCGTCGTCGTGCGCGGCGTGTACGACATCGCCGGGATGCGTGCGGACGCCGACTTCATGGTGTGGACGCACGCGGAACGAATCGAGGAGCTGCAGGCCACCTACTCGGACTTTCGACGCACCACCGCGCTCGGCAAGGCCAGCACCCCCGTCTGGAGCAACTCGGCGTTGCACCGCCCCGCCGAGTTCAACAAGAGTCACGTCCCCGCATTCATCGCAGGCGAGGACCCGGGTGCCTACATCTGTGTCTACCCGTTCGTGCGGTCCATCGACTGGTACCTGCTTCCGGACGACGAGCGACGCACGATGCTCGCTGATCACGGCAAAGCTGCGCGCGGATACAAGGACGTGCGGGCAAACACCGTGCCGTCCTTCGCGTTGGGCGACTACGAGTGGATCCTGGCCTTCGAGGCGCCCGAACTCGACCGCATCGTGGACCTGATGCGCGATCTGCGCGCCACCGAAGCGCGCCGTCACGTCCGTGAAGAAATCCCGTTCTTCACCGGGCCGCGCGTCGACGTCGAAGCACTCGTTGCGGCGCTTCCATGACGGATATGTCCTTCGATGCGGTGATCTTCGATTTCTCGGGCACCCTGTTCCGCCTCGAGGAGCAAGAATCCTGGTTCGAGGGTGTCACACACGCCGACGGCACGCCGGTGGACGGCCATCACGCAGCCGAGCTCATGCGCCGAATGACCGCACCGGTGGGTGAAGTGGTCGAGTTCGACGACGTGACCAGACATGCCTGGCGGAACCGCGATCTCGATCCGGCCCTGCACCGTCAGGCCTATCTACATGTGCTGCAGAAATCGGGAGTCGACGATCCGGGCCAGGCGAGTTCTGTGTACGGCAGGGTCATCGACCCGTCCTGTTGGACCCCGTACCCCGACACCGCCGTGGTATTGAAAAGGCTCGCGACCGCCTCGATTCCGGTTGCCGTGTTGAGCAATATCGCATTCGACATACGGCCTGCCTTCGAAGCGATCGGCGCCGCGCAGTACGTGAACGAGTTCGTGCTGTCCTTCGAGCTCGGCTTCGTCAAACCTCAACCGGAGATTTTTCGTCATGCCGTCGATGCACTCGGCGTCGACCCGAGTCGGACACTGATGGTCGGCGACAGCGAGGAGGCCGACGGCGCGGCGAGGAGCATCGGGTGTTCGTTCGCGCTCGTCGATCCCGCACCGACGCAGGATCGGCCGAGTGCACTGTCGAATGTGTTGGACAGTATCGGCATCTGAGGTGGTCCCAGCGACACACGACGGTGGCGCGCCGCGTGAGGGTGCCCAACACATGGCGCACTGGGGGATGTATCGGGCGACGGTGGCCGACGGCGAGGTGACCGCCGTTCACCCGTTTGCGGGAGACTCGAGTCCGTCCCCGGTGCTCGGGAACGTGCCGGGTTCGGTGCGCCACCGTTCGAGGATCACCGGGCCGTCCGTGCGCGCGGGGTGGCTCGAGAACGGGCCCGGCCCCAGCGACCGTCGGGGTGCGGATCGATACGTCGCCGTGTCCTGGGACGAACTGACCGAACTTCTCGCCGCCGAACTGCGGCGAGTGATCGATCGCTTCGGCAACGAGGCGATCTACGGCGGATCGTACGGCTGGGCGAGCGCGGGCCGCTTCCATCACGCGCAGAGCCAGATTCACCGATTTCTGAACTGTGTCGGCGGCTACACCGGGTCGGTGAACAGCTACTCCCTTGGTGCCACCGGCGTCATCATGCCGCACGTATTGGGAGCCCACTGGAAGATGTTCTCCCGCTCGACATCCTGGGAGGTCATCGCCCGTCACACCGATCTGCTGGTTGCGTTCGGCGGCGTACCGGTGAAGAACACCGGCACCAATCACGGTGGTACATCGGATCATCCGACCGAAGCAGCCCTCGATGCTCTTCGCTCGCGCGGCGGAAAGATCGTCTCCATCAGCCCCCTGCGCGACGACATCGGTGGCGCGGCGACATGGCTGAGCCCGCGATCCGGAACCGATGTGGCAGTGATGCTCGGTCTCGCCTACGTCCTGGCCACCGAGGACCTGCACGACCTCGCTTTTCTCGACCGGTACTGCACGGGCTACCGCGTCTTCGAACGCTACTTACTCGGAGAGACGGACGGCGTCGCCAAGACTCCGCAGTGGGCTTCGGACAAGTCGGGTCTCGCGCCGGACGTCATCGTCGATCTGGCGCGGGCCATGGCATCGAAGCGCACGTTGGTGTCGGTGACCTGGTCACTGCAGCGGATCCGCGGCGGCGAGCAGGCGCCCTGGATGGGTGTAACCCTCGCAGCGATGCTGGGGCAGATCGGAATACCGGGCGGCGGATTCGGTCACGGCTACGGTTCGATGAACGAACCGGGTCGCGCCCCCGTCCCGTACCCGCTTCCCACATTGCCGCAGGGCATCAACCCCGTGAAGACGTTCATCCCGGTCGCGGCTGTATCGGACATGCTGCTGAACCCGGGCAAGAGCATCGACTACAACGGGACGCGGGTGACCTACCCGGACATCAAGCTGGTGCACTGGGCCGGCGGAAATCCGTTTCATCACCACCAGGATCTGGGGCGCTTGCGTCGCGCGCTCGCCCGGCCCGACACCGTCGTCGTGCACGAACCGTACTGGACGCCGATGGCCAGACACGCCGACATTGTCGTACCGTCGACCACCTCGCTCGAGCGCAACGATCTCAGCTGCACCCGCAACGATCCATTGCTCGTGGCGATGCACCAGGCGGTGCCGAAATACGGCGATTCGCGCGACGACTACGACACCTTCGCGGGCGTGGCCCGGGCGATGGGAGTCGGCGACACCTTCACCGAGGGGCGGACATCGGGGGAGTGGGTCGAGCATCTCTACGGCCAGTGGCGCGGGTACCTGCGGTCGGCGGGCGTCGAGACCCCGTCGTTCGAGACGTTCTGGCGTACCGGGTCCGTTGCCATGGCCACCGAGGACGATCTGACGTTCCTCGCGGACTTTCGGGCCGATCCCGTGCGGAACGCATTGCGAACTCCGAGTGGCCGCATCGAGATTTTCTCCGACGTCGTCGACGGCTTCGGCTACGCCGACTGCGCCGGCCACCCCTCGTGG
The DNA here is from genome assembly GCF_020889545.1 of Rhodococcus sp. I2R. Taxonomy (NCBI): domain Bacteria; kingdom Bacillati; phylum Actinomycetota; class Actinomycetes; order Mycobacteriales; family Nocardiaceae; genus Rhodococcus; species Rhodococcus sp. I2R. Next base: position 228,135 of record NZ_JAHUTG010000008.1, on the reverse strand, counting down.
CAGGAACCCGCGGAGTGGTCGAAGGGGCCGCGTGCACAACGGTTCCCGCTTTTGCTGATCGCCAATCAGCCTCGAAGTCGACTGCACGGGCAGCTCGACCACGGGGCGGTGAGCCAGGCGTCGAAGGTGCAGGGTCGGGAACCGATCCGAATGCACCCGAGTGCCGCCGCATCCCGGAACATCTCGGCGGGGGACGTGGTGCGGGTGTACAACGACCGCGGATCTTGTTTGGCGGGTGTGCTTGTCGACGACGGGATGCTCGCCGACGTCGTGCAGCTGTCCACGGGCGCCTGGTACGACCCGCTGGACCCCGAGGACACCACATCGATGTGCAAGCACGGCAATCCCAACGTGCTGACGGCCGATGTCGGCGCATCGGCGCTATCGCAGGGATGCACCGGCCAACATGTGCTGGTACAGATCGAACGCTACGACGAGGACCTTCCGCCGATCACCGCGTTCGATCCGCCCGAGTACGTCCAGGAGGACGATGTCAGAAGACGACCCGGCTGATCGTTTCGGCGATGAGAGCCGGCTTCGCTTCGTTCTCGATCTCGAGTGTGTTGGTCGCAATTACCTGCAATGCGCCGCCGGAAACCTCGTCGACGGAGGCGAGGGTGGTGTGCAGGCGTACGTGCGCACCGACCTTCACCGGGTTGATGAAACGAACCTTGTTCGAGCCGTAGTTGATTCCGAGCTTCACGTTCTCGACCGTGTATATCTGCCAGTTCAACACCGGGATGAGCGAAAGACTGAGGTACCCGTGTGCGATCGGCCCACCGAACGGGCTTTCCTTCTTCGCACGCTCGACATCGACGTGAATCCACTGGTGATCCCCGGTCGCGTCGGCGAAGGTGTTCACCCGTTCCTGGGTGATCTGCAGCCAGTCGCTGGACCCGAGATCCTCACCGACGGCCGCCCGAAGCTGCTCTGCTGAGGTGAAAGTGCGCATCGTCACAGTATGGCTCATGGGCACTTCACCGTCGGCGAGGCCACCGACTACTCGGCGGGTTTGAGAACCAGCGAAATCGAGTTGATGCAGTACCGCTGATCGGTGGGCGTCGGGTATCCCTCGCCCTCGAACACGTGACCGAGGTGGCTGTGGCAGTTCTTGCAGACCACTTCGACTCGGCGCATACCGAGGGAGCTGTCGACCTTCAGGATGACTGCATCGCTGTCGGCCGGGTCGAAGAACGACGGCCAACCGCAATGCGATTCGAACTTCTCGGTGCTGCGAAAAAGCTCGGCATCGCATGCGCGGCACAGGTAGACACCCTCGGTGGTGGTGTCGGTGTACTCACCGACGAAGGGGCGTTCGGTACCTGCTTGGCGCAGTACCGCGTACTCCTCCGGGGTGAGCTTCTCGCGCCACTGTGCGTCGGTGAGAGTAACTGCGGGGGTGGGATCGTTGTCGGTCGCGGAACTCATGCCACCAAACTAATACGTACGAGCAGTCTTCGTCGTTTCCGCTGGTGGGCGATCCTCCAGCAAGTAGTCGGGTTCGATTCCCTCATCCAGGCGGCCATCCTGACGGGCCGCGAGGTATCGGCCGATGAGAACTCCGAAGATGACGATGATCAGCAGGCTCCACCCGAAGGTGGTGCGCAGGTAGTCGAGCGCACGCCCCTCGGTGAAGAACCGTCCGGACAGCCATCGGTCGTAGGACATGAAGCCGTAGATGGCGAGCCATGCGGGCCAGTTGCGCAGCACGGAGTTCTTCAAGACCACCGTCATCAGCAGTGGGAACAGCATCATGGAGTAGTACATCTGGCCCAGCGACCCGAGCAGCCAGTGCGCCGTCAACACCAGGCCCGAGGTGGTGGCGATGAAGAAGAGCCGATCCTCCCGGCAGTACCGGTACAGAATCCACAACGAGACGAGCACCATGATGCCGAGAACGCCTCGCATCGCCAGCACCATGAGGTCCGGGAGGCCGTAGTAGAGACCGTTACCGACGATGGCGCTGTTGAAGTAATCGCGCGTTTGAAGCAGATATGGGACTGTACGCCGGACGAAGTCCATCGGATCAGCTGCGAGCGGCCACGCAATGGCGGTGGTGACCACAGGTAGTGCGATCGCCGGGATGAACACCTTCCACTGCCTGGTCATCAGCGGGATGATCAGCAGCGGAATCAGCATAGGTTTGATCACCAGCGTCAAGCCGATCGCAACTCCCGCCCACAGGTCTCTGCGCTTGAGCAGAAATGCGATGAACGCAACTTCACCGAGCAGCACGAAGCCGTTGAAGTTGGTGAACACCAGAGTGTTGGTGACAGTCTCGCTGGCGAACGCAGCAAGCAGGAGAACTGGAGCGGCAACCGACTTCAGGTCGAACCCGAAGATGCGTAGCAGGATGTACAGCGCGACCAGGATTGCGATGGTGCTGGCGATGATGAACAGCCAACGGGAGCGTTCGGGGTCGATGACCGCAATGGGCGAGAGAAGCATGGTCGCACCCGGGGGGTACAGGTAGTGCGGATCGACCGAATCGAAGTTCGCGGTGTAGACGGGCTCGCCGTTGAGAAACGCCAGCGCCGCCCGATACACCGGGTTGTAATCGTCGGTGATGTCACCGTTCACAGCTCTGACGATCACGCGGTTGAGCACGGTCATGATGGCCAGAGGCCACAGAGCGTAGGTGACTACTTCTGCGGTGGATCGACCGTTGCGTGGCTCGAGGAAGCTAAGTGACACGTGCAGCACGCTACCTTGAGCGGTGGCCCCCGATGACCGAGACACCCCCGAGGGTTCCTCGGGGCGCAACCCGGCAGATGGCCGCTCAAGCTGGGCACACGCTGCCGTCCGGTGGCAGCGAGGCCGTTTCCCAGTAAGCCGCTGCCGCGGCTTGTGCGCACTGAGATCCACCGAGTACCGGATGGCCGGATCCCTGCCACGTCATTGCCGCCGAACGGGTACCGGTCGCCGCGATCAGGCCGGTCATGGCAGCGAACCCACCGTTCCCGACGACTGGATCGGCGCCGCCGCTGAACGAGAGCACTGGAACGGTCAGGTCGGATGGCAAGGGCGGCGCGGGTGCGGTCGGCCAGGACGAACACGCCAACGCTGCGAGGGCGGCGTCGGTGCCGAATACCGGGTACTGCTCCGACCAGGCCGGCTGAACGTCCCGCACCGCCTGCGGCGTCGGCCACTGCCTGCCGTCGGTGCAGCGTGCAACGAACTGGCCGTCGGTCCCGTACGCTGCCGCCGCGCGTGTGATCAGGCCGGCGAGTTCGGAGAAGTCTCCGTCTCGCGCCGCGCTCAGGGTGTCGGACAGGTCGAGGGCGCGCCGCGACGGGTCGGTCGCTGAGGACGCCAACGCGTAGGCGATACCGTCCAGCAGTTCGTGCGTCGATACTGGTGCCAGTTCGCCGCGGTCCGCGGCCTCGATGAGATCGGTGACTGCGGTGCGCGGATCGGGTCCGAGCGAGCATTCCAGCGCGATGCAGCGCTGGGTGAACGCCGCGAACGCCGCTTCCCTGCCCTGAGTTCTGTGCTCTGCCTTGCGTAGCTGATCGGCGGTCACGTCCGTCGGCGAGTCGAGGATCATTCGCGCCACGCGATCGGGGTAGCGCGCCGCATAGGCCAGAGCTATCGAGGCCCCGTTGCCCGACCCGATGATCCCGAGGGTTTCGACACCCCAGTTCAGCCGAAGTTCCTCGAGATCGTCGGCAGCGTAGCTCACACCGAAGGCCAACTCCTGGGGTTGAAGAAGGTCGGTGCACTCGATCGTCGCGGTCCGTCCGGCGTCGACCGCTCGATCCACGGCATCACCGTCCGATGACGCGAACTGACCCAGATCCGACAGTGGGATGCGGCTGTCGGAGGTGACGCAGTTGACGGCGCTGGAGCGGCCGATGCCCCGTCGATCGATTGCGACGATCGGATGAGCGGCGAGCAGCGTCGAACTCTGTCCGGAGGTGATGTCCGCCAGCATTTCGATGGACGCACGGTCGGCGCCCGAGGTGAACACGAGGGGAGCAGCATCGTCGGGTGTTGTGTTGAGCTTGGCGCGCATCACTCCGACGGTGAACGAGCCGAACATCTCACCGGACGCGTCTACCGGGGCTTCGAACGCCGTGCACTCGAGTATCAGTCCGGGGGTTCGCGAGGTCAATCCGAAGGAGTCCAGCGTGGTCTGCGTGCAATCGTTCCACGCGAGATCGGTGCTGGGAACTTCGAGCTCGCGTAGCTCCTCGCCATCCGGATCCTCGGAATCGGCAGGCAGCCCCGGCGAATTCTGCTCGACGGCAACGTCCGGTCGGGAGGACGGTCCGGCAGAGCACGCGGCTGCCGTCACCGACAGGCATACGACGACTGCGAGGAGCGATCGATTCGGCGTCACGCTGCGAGGCTATCTACTTTTCTGCCGCTGCACTTTTGCGGTCGACCTCGGTGCGGTGCTTGACCCATCGCGTCAGCAGCGTGCCGTCCTCGTCGGCCAGCACGTGGGCGCGCGTCATCGGGCGGATCGACGCCGACTCGGAACGAGAAATCCGTCCCGCATCACCCGCAACGAGCACTGGCGAGGTGGTGAGGCACAGATCGTCGACTGCGTCGTCGTCGAGCAGTCGGCCGAACAGTCCCGGACCGCCCTCGCACAACACACGGTGTAGACCGCGCGTGTCGAGGGCGCCGAGGATGGATTCGGTCGAGACGTCGTCGCCGGAGACTTCGACGAGGTCCGCTCCGGTGGCAGCGATTGCACGTCTGGCCTCGGACGGCGCGGACGAGGAGGTGATCACGATGGGGGCGACGTCGGTGTCGGTGAAGATGCGCGCTTGTGGGTCGATGGCCGCCGAGGCAGTCACCACGACGATCACCGGATCCGGTGACATCCCCTGCGACACACGCTGTGCTCGCGCGGCCGGATTCAGCTTGGCGCCGCCGTAGTTCTCGGCTCGCACCGTCCCCGCCCCGACGAGCACGGCGTCGGCGAGCTCGCGAAGAATCGTGAAGACCCGCTTGTCTGCCGCAGTGCCCAGGCCTGCTGATACACCGTCGGCGGTGACTGCCCCGTCGATGCTGGAGACGAAGTTCGCACGTATCCATGGCCGGCGCGGGCGCGGCGGGTACGCGTAGAGACTTCGCAGGCCGGCGTCGTCGAGAGGGCCCCGCGCCACGCGTGACACATCACGTTCAGATGTGAAGTAGGTCGCAATATCGAGTAGCTGCACGAAGTAGATAAGACCACGTCGCTAGGCTCGACCAATGCCCGCACGTCTTGTCGATCGCAATCCCGTGGTTCCGTCCGATCAGTTGATCGCTCAGATGGTTCCGCCGGCCATGTTCGACGAGGTCAGCTTCGCCTCGTACATTCCTGATCCGAACGAGCCCACGCAGGCGCAAGCGGTTGCCAAGGCCGAGGAGTTCTCGCACAAGGTCGGCAAGATCGCCGGTAAGAGCGGCAAACGAGGTCTGTTCGGTAAGAAGACTCCTCCCACCGGTGCTGGCCTGTATCTGGATGGCGGCTTCGGCGTTGGCAAGACCCACCTCCTCGCTTCGATCTACCACAGTGTTCCCGAGCCGAAGGCCTTCGGTACGTTCGTCGAGCTCACGCACGTGGTGGGCGCGTTGGGATTCGTCAAGGCGCTCGACGGGCTGTCCGACCACAGCGTGCTGTGCATCGACGAGTTCGAGCTGGACGACCCGGGCGATACGATGCTCGTCTCGCGTCTGTTGTCGGAGCTGTCCGCACGTGGTGTGTCGATCGTCGCGACATCCAACACGCTGCCCGGGCAACTCGGTGAGGGCAGGTTTGCTGCCGAGGACTTCATGCGAGAAATCAAGAAGCTCGGGTCGATCTTCGAATCGATCCGCGTCGACGGCCCCGACTACCGTCATCGGGATCTGCCACCGGCGCCGGACCCGATGTCCGAGGCCGACTTGGTCGAGCGCGCCGGTCGAATCGATGGCGCGACGCTGGACGACTTCGACGAGTTGTTGGCGCATCTGAGTACGCTGCACCCGTCCCGCTACGGCAAGCTTCTCGACGGCGTCGAGGCCGTGTTCTGGAACAAGGTGCACCCCGCGTCGGATCAGGCCGTCGCGCTGCGTCTCGTCGTTCTTGCCGACCGTCTCTACGACGCGGGTATCCCGGTCACGTCCTCGGGGGGCAAGCTCGACGAGATCTTCACCGAGGAGATGCTCGCGGGTGGATACCGCAAGAAATACCTGCGTGCGACGTCCAGGTTGCTCGCGCTCTCACGTTTCGCCGCGGTCGGCTGAAGCCCCACGCTGAGGCCCCCGGCTGAGGCTCTCGATCAGAGGGCTTTTTCCATGATGTAGTCGGTGTGGACCACACCGCCGACCGCGAAGTCTCTGGTTCCCACGCGCTCGAAGCCGTTCTTGGCGTAGAACTTCTGCGCTCGAATGTTCTCTTGATTGACCCCCAGCCAGACCCCGGCGCAGCCCCGCTCGACGGCGGATGCCAACACCGATTTCATGAGTTCGGTCGCCACTTCGCTTCCGTGGTGGCCGGGCATCACGTACAGCTTGGACAACTCCATCGTGGGGGAGTGTGCGAGGAGTGGACCGATGGCAGGATCCGAAGGGGCGCCATGCACGGCCATTGCGTAGCCCACGATTGCATCATCGACGCGCGCAGCCAGAATCGTTCGAGAAGGATCGTTGAGGTATTCACCGAAGCGCTCGTTCGAGAGCACCTCGTCGACGAATGCCTCGATGGACTCGCGTGACGTTCCAGGGGGGCAGGCCAGAGGGAAAGTGTCTGCGGCAACATCGGCCAATTGTTCGGCGTCCCACAGACCGGCGGGTTCGACGGTGACTGTCATATCCGGTCGACCGCCTCTTTGGCATCCCGCAGCGACAAACCCGTTCGCGCGCGGACAAGTTTGATGGCAGTGAGCGCACGCCCCTCTGCCTTGAGTGCACGTAACTTCGGAATGATGTCCTCCCAAGCGCCGGAATCGAGTCCATTGTCGTCGTTGTACGTGCTCGGTGTCGGAAACGGATTGCCCTGTGCCACGGACTCGACGATTTCTCTCGCCTCTTTCGAACCGAACCCGGTGCGATCTCGGAGCACTTCGACGGCGTGAATCTTCTTCTTCTCCGAGATCAACTGTTGAATCTCTTCGCGTGCTTCTGTATCCAACCCTGCCAGCTTGAACCGCATCGCGACAGCAGTGTCCTCGCGTGGGCTTTTGCGAGCGAGGAACCACGCTGCCAGCACGGCTGTGTCGATGAGGACCAACGCAACCACGAACCATCCCCATGTGGGCATGGCACAAGTAGAACACTCGGCTGCCGGAGATCGAGACGGCGGCACCGACAACCAATGGCAGAGTCCTAGGTCGAAGCTCTTTCACCCGGCTCGAAACGGAACAGGGCGGCGGCTCCGTCAAGCGCTCGATGGGCGGTGCGATGCTTGGCTGCAGACAGGTCGTGCGCGGCGCCGGGGATGTCGATGAACACGGTTTTCGCTGGAATCAGGTCGATCGCATCGCACAGTTCCGCGGGTGTGCCGAACGGGTCCCGGGTGCCCGAGACGAACAGGACGGGCATCGTGATCTCCGGTAGATGCGCAGTGCGCAACTTCTCCGGCTTCCCTTGCGGGTGAAGGGGATACGACAGCAACACAAGGCCCGCAGCGAGATCAGGATCCTCAGCGGCTGCCATGGACGCCTGACGTCCACCATAGGAATGCCCTCCGACGAGCATCGGCGCGGGGCCCCGGCTGCGAAGGTACTTCACGGCAGATCGGACGCTCTCGCGATCGGCCGCAGCCTTCGACGGATGCGGGGGACCGGAGGGCTTCGCTCGCCTGAACGCCATATCGAATCGAAGTACCACGACGCCATGTGCCGACCACGTTTCGGCCAGATCCGTCAGAACCTTCGCGGTGCAATCGCCTCCCGCACCATGCGTCACAGCGAGCGTGGCCACCGGATCGACGGCGGGGACGTGCAGGAAGCCGCGTACTCCGGGTTCATCGACACACGTGGGAGGAGGAATGCGCTCAGGCATCCGTGGTCGTATCGTCCTTCAGATCACCGTTCTCGTCGACCATGTCTGCGAAAGCGGTTCCCGACACCATGCCGCCGGTTCCTGGGAGTACGACGGTGGGCCGCGAACCAGGCGCGTACTTCTGATCTATTCCGGCGACCCGTTCCTTGGCGTTCTGCGCAACCTCGTTGTCGACCGGCACATCGGTGCCGCTGTTTACCTCGTGACGCTCGTCCGCCATGGGTGGATTCCTTCCGTAGGGGGTGTCACTCCAGAGTGCACGTCTGTGAGCGCAATCACCACCGGTTCGAGCGAAGAAGTTTCGATTGCGAACAGTCGCCGACCTCGGGCGTCATGCGCTGAACACCTCGGGCGTCATGCGCTGAACGATGTCCGAGGCTGTATCGACTCGAGGTATCGGCGGCTCGGTGCATGGGTGCACAGCGCTATCGCCCGGGCGAGCGAGTGAGCCGCGTCTGCCACGGCGCCGATGTCGAACAGGAGAGCGGCGCGGGTGGCGTGGTACGGCTGGAACGCATCGAGGGTGGGATCATTTTCGTGGAGTTCGGCGAGGATCCGCAGCCCGGTCGGGGAATCGGTGGCGTGCGCGATTGCGGCTGCTCGCGCGACAGCGGCTCCCTTGCTGGGAGTGATCAGAACAAGGGCGTCGTAGAAGTGGGCAATCGTTTCCCAGGGCGTGTCTCCGTCCTGGCGGCTTCGGGACGCATGAGCGGACTGAATGGCGGCTTGGAGTTCGTACGATCCGGGCAAGGTTGTGCGTTGGGCGCGCAGCCCGACGCGAAGCAGGTCTTCGGCGACCTGGATCAGATGGTGATCCCAATCCGCGGGGTTCTGCTGTTCGGTCGGGATGAGAACGCCATCTTTGATCCGCGCGTTGCGGCGCGAGTGCAGGTACAGCAGGAGCGCGGCCAGACCACGCACCTCGGGATTATTGGGCACGGCGGTCAGCAGCAGCTGGCTGGCATGAATGGCATGTTCGGTGACGAGGTCGATTGCTGCCGGTGGCGCGACACGCAACCATTCGATGGAGTAGGCCGCGTAGATCGCGTCGAGAACAGCATCGACGCGTTCATGCGGGATTCCGTCGGGCATTTCGAGGAAGACGTGGTTCGCCCGAAGTTTCTGCTTGGCGCGGACGAGGCGTTTGGCCAGAGTTGCTTGCGGCAGCGCGAACGCCGTGGCGATGTCCTTGGTCTGTGCTCCGATGACGACCTGCAGGATTAGTGGCGCGTGAACGGCGCGGTCCAGTGATGGGTGTACGCAGGCGAGCATCAGCACCAGAGTGTCATCGTCCCGGTCAGGGTGAAGGTCAACGCTGGGATGGGGGTCGGTTGTGTCGAGCGGACGAGTACGGGTGCGTTCGGCTGAGCGCACGATATCCCGTATGCGATTCCTGGCGACGGTGCTGATCCATGACTCCGGGGCGCGAGGAACCCCGTTCGCCCAGGTCGCCAGAGCGCGCTCGACGGCGTCGGCAAAGCCGTCCTCGGCCAGCTGAATGTCGCCGCACCATCGTGCAAGCGCGCCAACGAGACGCGCCCGCTGTTCTCGAACGAGTGTTTCGAGGACAAGATGCGGCGGACGCGAATCGTCGGAAGCTGGGGTGGGGTCGATGCTGCTCAGTCCTCCATCGCCGAGGCGCGCACCTCGACCTTGCCGTACTGGGCAGCCGGGCACTTCTTTGCCCACTCCAGTGCCACATCCAGGTCCGATGCTTCGATGACGAAGTATCCGCCGAGGGTTTCCTGAGTCTCGGCAAAAGGGCCGTCATGGACCACGGCGGCGCCGTCGGCGAACGATACGGTGCTGGCAGTCGCAGTTGGCTGAAGCCAGTCGGTAGCCAAGAAGACCCCGGCCTCCTGGAGCGCGCCGATGTAGGCACCGTAGACGGCGAGCTCCTGCTCCTTCTCCTCCGCCGTGGCCTCACCTGCAGCGCTCTGGTCGCTGTACAGCAGAAATGTGTACTTCATCGCTTCCCTTTCATCGGGGTCACCGGCCGACTCGCGACCGGTACGGAGTTTAGGCCGAGTGGCCTAGCGCCAGGTCGTGGTGGCCAGATTGCGGATTCCGCTGTCGAGCGTGGGGCCCAAGACCCTGTTGGCGACCAGGCCGAAGATCCGCAGCATCGGGTTGCGTCCTGCATCGAACGTCATCGACCATTCGACGTCGCACCCATCGTGCGATGCAGGAGTGGCGACAATCCGCTGGGTCGACTGTCCCATCGACCCCATGTCGATCGCATACTCGACGTGGTGGTCGGTCACCTCCGAAACCACCTGTGTCCCTTTGCCTCCTTTGCCGGAGAAAGCAAATCCGGAACCGACGCCGTTGGATGGACCGAACGGGGTGAGTTCCAGCTTCGGATCGGCAGTGCGATGGGGATTGATGGCCGTGAAGCCCTCGGTGGACGAGACCAGTGAAAGAACTTCCGCGGCCGCGGCATCGATTCGACCTGCGCGGGAGATGGTGGTGTACCTGCTCATGATTGTCCCTCTCGTTGGACGGCGATTGCACGCTCATCAAGAGGACGAACGACGAGTGCGCGCGAGGACACAGTTCCGGAAATGTTTCTGCTGTGGTTGCTCGGGGCGGACGACGCCGCAGAGACCATGAGTTGCATGCTTATTGCATGAAACACAAATAAGGCCCCCTCGAAAGGGGGCCTCACCTGCATCTTTACGTGGTGCGCGATACTGGGATTGAACCAGTGACCTCTTCCGTGTCAGGGAAGCGCTCTCCCGCTGAGCTAATCGCGCAGGTATTTCAAAGGGAAGGCTGGGAACCTTCGCTTCGTTACGAGGTGGAGACGGGAATCGAACCCGTGTGCACGGCTTTGCAGGCCGTTGCCTCACCACTCGGCCACTCCACCATGGGCCCTAGTCCCTCGAGCGGATGACGGGATTCGAACCCGCGACCCTCACCTTGGCAAGGTGATGCGCTACCACTGCGCCACATCCGCATGCGCCTCGGAGCGAATTGCTGTCTCCGTGGTGCGGTGAAAACATTAGACTAACTTCCGGCGAACTCACAAATCGCGTGGTCAGATAGGGATTCGGTGCATCATGCGGTCCGTGCCGGTGCTTTTCGGGTCCGGAAAGCGCGGCGAAATCGATGCCGGGGGCGATTCGAGTTTCAACTCGGCAACATGTTAATGTTCTGCCTCGTTCGAACGCGTCGTCGTGAGCGTACGAAAACGGTCCCGTGGCTCAGTGGAAGAGCGTCCGCTTCACACGCGGAAGGTCGCTGGTTCGATCCCAGCCGGGACCACAGTCACAACTGCAGCACTTCAATTCTCGAGACGAGCCCCACGTCCACGGCGTGGGGCTTTTTCGTGCGTGCTCACAGCGGTGTCGGCTCGGTAACCTGGTGGCGTGATCGCAGACGAAGCTCGAACCGACGAGAAACAGCGCGAAGATGAGGGTTTCTTTCATCGCGTGGCGCAGCGTCAGCGACGGTTCCGTGCGCGGATAGCTGCCAACTCGACGCTCGATCTTGTCTATCGGATCAGTGTCGGCATCTTCGGCGCCATTGTTTCTTGCTCTGGGCATCGTCGCTATTCCGTACCCGGGGCCAGGCTGGCTGATCGTGTTCACCGGGCTGGGAATACTCGCCTCGGAGTTCACGTGGGCGCGTCGCCTGCTCAAGTTCGTGCGCAGACACTACGACCGTTTCATGGCGTGGTTCGCGCGGCAGTCGACGGTGGTGCAAGCTGCGGGTGCGCTGCTGACCACCGTTGTCGTGCTCGCGACACTGTGGGTATTGGGCGCCCTCGGGCTCGTCGGTGGGTGGTTCGGTCTCGAATGGCACTGGATGGCCAGTCCCCTCTAGTGCCCGGCGTGGTGTGCGGGTAAGACCCGCCGGTCGTAGCCGATAGGCTGTGACCGGTCTTCCCGACCATCGAGAACAACCGAGGAGTACAACGCCGTGAGCATGCCCGTAGCCGCTGTCTTGCCAGCCCGCATCATGGTGCCGGCAGGGACGACCGCCGGAACGGCACTTCGGGACACAGGCCTTCCCAACAAGGGTCCCGACGCCATCGTCGTCGTCCGAGACGCAGACGGAAAGTTGCGGGATCTGTCCTGGGCGCCAGACCTCGACGCCGAGGTCGAACCGGTGCCCGCGAACACCGAGGACGGCCGCAGCGTGATTCGGCATTCCGCGGCACACGTGCTCGCACAGGCAGTTCAGCAGATGTTTCCCAGCGCGAAGCTCGGTATCGGACCCTTCATCAAAGACGGCTTCTACTACGATTTCGACGTCGACGAGCCGTTCACGCCGGAGGATCTCGTCGCGCTCGAAAAAAAGATGAAGCAGATCGTCAAGGCAGGGCAGCGATTCTCCCGTCGGGTGTACGAGTCGATCGAGCAGGCCCGCGAAGAACTGGCCAACGAGCCTTACAAGCTCGAATTGGTCAACGACAAGTCGGGAATCGACGACCCCGAGATCATGGAGGTCGGCGGCGGCGAGCTCACCGCGTACGACAACCTCAACCCGCGCACGGGTGAACGCATCTGGGGCGACCTGTGCCGTGGGCCCCACATCCCGACCACCAAATACGTTCCCGCTTTCAAGCTCACCCGCAGCTCCGCAGCGTACTGGCGCGGAAATCAGGACAATGCGGGTCTTCAGCGCATCTACGGCACGGCGTGGGAGTCGACCGAGGCGCTCGAGGCGCACTTGGAACTGTTGGCCGAGGCGGAGCGGCGTGATCACCGCAGACTGGGCTCGGAGCTGGACCTGTTCAGCTTCCCTGACGAACTGGGCTCGGGCCTGCCGGTGTTTCATCCCAAAGGCGGGGTGATCAGGAACGAGTTGGAGAATTACTCTCGTCAGCGTCACATCGAAGAGGGCTACGAGTTCGTCAACACCCCGCACATCACCAAGGGGCATCTGTACGAGGTCTCCGGTCACCTCGATTGGTACCGCGACGGAATGTTCCCTGCGATGCATCTCGACGCGGAACTCGACGAAGAGGGTGAGATTCGCAAACCGGGTCAGGACTACTACCTGAAGCCGATGAACTGCCCGATGCACAATCTGATCTTCCGCTCTCGTGGCCGGTCCTACCGCGAGTTGCCGCTGCGCCTGTTCGAATTCGGTTCGGTGTATCGCTACGAGAAGTCAGGTGTCATTCACGGTCTCACTCGAGTTCGCGGCATGACGCAGGACGACGCGCACATCTTCTGCACGCGCGAGCAGATGCGTGGCGAGCTGACCAGTACGCTCGAGTTCGTGCTGGGTCTGCTCAAGGACTACGGTCTCGACGATTTCTATCTCGAACTCTCTACCCGCAACCCGGAGAAGTCGGTGGGCAGCGACGAAGTGTGGGAAGAGGCAACCAACACACTCGCCGAGGTTGCTGCGGCCTCCGGTCTGACCTTGCTGCCCGATCCCGGTGGCGCCGCGTTCTACGGCCCGAAGATCTCGGTACAGGCCAAGGATGCGCTGGGGCGAACCTGGCAGATGTCGACGATCCAGCTCGACTTCAACCTGCCCGAGCGGTTCGAACTCGAATACACGGCGACCGGTGGCACCAAGGAACGTCCTGTGATGATCCACCGTGCGCTGTTCGGATCGATCGAGCGCTTCTTCGGTGTTCTCACCGAGCACTACGCGGGCGCATTCCCGGCGTGGTTGTCGCCCGTCCAGGTTGTCGGCATTCCCGTGGCAGAGGTGCACCAGGACCATCTGTTCACTGTCGTCGCGGCGCTGAAGAAGCGTGGAATCCGGGCCGAGGTCGATGCCAGCGACGACCGGATGCAGAAGAAGATCTTCAATCAGACCGCGCAGAAGGTGCCGTTCATGCTTCTGGCCGGTGAACGCGACGTCGAAGCCGGTGCGGTCAGCTTCCGATTCCGTGATGGCACACAGGTCAACGGAGTCGCGGTGACCGCGGCAGTCGAGGCGATCTCGGAGTGGATTTCCTCCCGCAACAACGCGTCTCCGACGGCCGCGCTCTTCACGAGCACGGCCGCGGACACGGACACCAACCGAGACCGCCACGACAGATCAGGAGTGAGCTGACCATGGCCGAACAGGACGCGGCGATCGTCGATACCGGTCTCGGTGAGCCCGACCGGCTGCAGCGATTGTGGACGCCGCACCGGATGTCGTACGTCGCGGAGACTCCGGGCGCGAAAAATCAATCCAGCGAGCCCTTCTCGGACATCCCGAAGATGGCGGACGAGGACGGATTGGTCGTCGCGCGTGGCGAGGAGGTCTATGCGGTGCTGAATCTGTACCCGTACAACCCGGGTCACATGATGATCGTTCCGTATCGGCGTGTGGCTGCACTCGAGGACCTGACGCCCGGCGAGAGCGCGGAGCTGATGGCGTTCACCCAGCAGGCGATCCGGACGATCAAGTCGGTCTCGCGGCCGCACGGTTTCAATGTCGGTCTCAATCTCGGTGCGGCTGCCGGCGGCTCGCTGGCCGAGCACCTCCACCAGCACATCGTGCCGAGGTGGGGCGGCGACGCCAATTTCATCACGGTCGTCGGAGGTACCAAGGTCATGCCGCAGTTGCTTCGTGACACTCGCGCGCTGTTGGCATCGGCTTGGCCGGAATGATCGGTACGCAAAGGGAGAATTGGCAGTGCTGAGCATTTTCGGGCGGGCACCGGTGTCCAAGGTGACTGCGCCGCTCGGGCGGGCGCTCAACAAGACAGGTCTGACGCCGAACTCGGTGACGCTGATCGGAACCGTGGTCACCGTCGCTGCCGCGTTGACGCTGTTTCCGGCCGGATACCTGTTCTGGGGCTCGGTCGTCATCACGGTGTTCGTGCTGTTCGACATGTTGGACGGTGCGATGGCGCGGGCGCGTGGTGGCGGCACCAAGTACGGTGCCGTGCTCGACGCGACATGCGACCGTGTCGCAGATGGCGCCATCTTCGCCGGACTCGCCTGGTGGGCGGTCTACACCGAAGGCGATCAGCCGCTGCTGATCGCGACGCTGATCTGTCTGGTCACCTCACAGGTCATCTCGTACGCCAAAGCCCGCGCGGAGGCGAGTGGCCTGTCCGCGGACGGCGGTTGGATCGAGCGTCCCGACCGCCTGGTGATCGTGCTCCTCGGAGCGGGCTTGACGGGTATCGGGCGACACTTCGACATAGCGTGGCTGGACAGCGTGATCTATCCGGCAATGTGGATTCTGGCGGCGCTCAGCGTAGTGACAGTTTTCCAGCGCGTGCTCGCGGTTCGCCGGTCGGATGGGGCTCGGGAGATCATTCGTACGACGGGGGAGTCGCCGACCGGTGAGTCCGACGGTGAGGTTTCGTCGTGACGTTGGCCGAACGCGCCACCGAGGCAGGATATGCCGCTGGATGGCGACTCGTCCGAGCACTCCCGGACGGTCTCGCACGCAAGCTCTTCGACATGGGTGCGGACTTCAGCGCATCCCGCGGAGGCGGTCCGAACCAACTTCGTCGTAACCTCGCGCGGGTATTGGGCGTGCCACCCGAGGCGGTCCCCGACGAACTGGTCCAGGCCAGTGTGCGTTCCTACGCGCGCTACTGGCGTGAGGCATTCCGGCTGCCGTCGATGAATCTCGATGCGCAGGCCGCCGTCATCGACGGCTGTGTCAGCGGTCGGGAACATCTCGACGCCGCCCTCGCAGAGGGGAAGGGTGCGGTGCTCGCGCTGCCGCACAGCGGAAACTGGGACATGGCCGGCATGTGGCTCGTGCGCTACTACGGAGGCTTGTCCACTGTGGCCGAGCGCTTGAAGCCCGAGTCGCTGTACCAACGGTTCGTCGATTATCGCGAGAGCCTGGGCTTCGAAATTTTCCCCCTCAGCGGCGGCGAGGCACCTCCGGTCGCGCTGCTGTCGGATCGGTTGCGCGATAACAAGATCGTGTGCTTGCTCAGTGAACGCGACCTGGCCCGCCGCGGTGTGCCGGTGACGTTCTTCGGCGAACCCACACGAATGGCGCCTGGCCCGGCCAAGCTGGCGATCGACACCGGGGCCCACTTGTTCCCCGTGCACTGCTACTTCGACGGCGACGGTTGGGGATTTTCCATCGCGCCGCGGATCGATGTCTCTCAGGGTCTGGAACAAGCAACTCAGAAGCTGGCCGATGTCTTCGCCGCGAACATCGCGCAGCATCCCGAGGATTGGCACATGTTGCAGCCGCTCTGGCTGGCCGATCTGTCCGAGTCGCGTCGTGCGCGAATCGAGGGCACGTGAGAATCGGCATGGTGTGCCCGTACTCCTTCGATGTACCGGGTGGAGTGCAGGCTCATGTCGAGCAGCTGGCCGAGGTGTTCATCCAGCGCGGACACCGCGTCAGCGTTCTTGCCCCGGCGTCCGAGGGGACCGTGCTGCCGGACTTCGTCGTCTCTGCCGGGGAGGCGCTGGCGATTCCGTACAACGGTTCCGTTGCTCGGCTTCGGTTCGGTCCGGTGACCTACGCACGGATCCGGAGATGGATCGCGGAGAACGATTTCGATGTTTTGCACATTCACGAGCCCAATGCCCCCAGCCTGTCGATGCTCGCGCTGAAGGCAGCCGAGGGGCCGATCGTGGCGACATTTCACACCTCGACCACGAAATCGCTGGTGTTGAGCACGTTCCAGGGCGTGCTGCGGCCGTACCACGAGAAGATCAGCGGTCGGATTGCTGTATCGGAGCTGGCACGGCGGTGGCAGGTGGAAGCCCTGGGCAGTGACGCCGTCGAGATCCCAAACGGCGTCGACGTGCAGGCATTTCGGCGCGCGCCGATGTTGCCGGGCTACCCGAGACTGGGCGGCACCGTCCTGTTTCTGGGGCGCTTCGACGAGCCGCGCAAAGGCATGGCTGTGCTGATGGGCGCGCTGCCGGAGCTGGCCGAGAAGCATCCCGAGGTCGAGATCCTCGTGGTCGGACGGGGTGACGTGGACAAACTTCGCAAGGAGGCCGGTGCGCTCGCGCATCACCTGAACTTCCTCGGCCAGGTCAACGACGAGGACAAAGCTTCGGCGATGCGCAGCGCCGACGTGTACTGCGCGCCGAACCTCGGTGGTGAGAGCTTCGGGATCGTCCTCGTCGAGGCGATGGCGTCCGGGACGGCAGTGGTGGCCAGCGAACTCGATGCCTTTCGTCGGGTTCTGCGCGACGGTTCGGCCGGTGTCCTCGTGCCTGTCGACGATTCGGCTGCGCTCGCCCGAGCGCTCGACACCCTGCTTTCCTCTGACGAGATCCGATCCGGACTGGTGGAAGCGGCGACCCGGGCCGTTGCAGAGTACGACTGGCCGGTCGTCGCCGAGCAGATCATGCGCGTGTACGAGACGGTGACCCTCGGTGGGCAAAAGGTTCGGGCGGCGAGTTGATGACGTTCTCCGCTTTGACAATTCTGGTCCTGGGCCTGGTCGCGATGTCGATTGTGGTGATCGGGCTGTGGGCGTATTCGACGGCCAATCGACTCGACAGACTGCACGTTCGTTCGGATCTGGCGTGGCAGTCTCTCGATTCGGCTCTGGCGCGTCGGGCGGTGGTCGCCAGGGCGGTATCGGCTGCGACACGGGATCGACTCGACGACAGTCGACGGTTGGCCGCCCTCGCCGACACCGCAGAGCGCGCGGACCGCGCCGACCGTGAGATGGCCGAGAACGCGGTGTCGATGGCGTTGGCTGCCCTCGATCCCGCCCACCTGCCTCCGCAACTCGTGGCCGAACTGGCCGACGCGGAGGCCCGGGTTCTGATTGCGCGCCGATTCCACAACGACGCCGTCCGCGACACCCTGGCGCTTCGCACCACGCCCGTGGTTCGGCTGCTTCATCTCGGTGGAACTGCGCCCCTGCCGACGTATTTCGAGATCGCCGAGCGTTCGGCTTCGGCGACGTTCGGTCATGGGGACCGAGCGCTGCCGCGTACGTCCTCGCGTGTGGTGCTGGTGGATGAGCAGGGCCGGATACTGCTGCTGCGGGGACACGATCCCGCAGTGCCGAACATCTACTTCTGGTTCACGATCGGCGGGGCCGTCGAATCGGGGGAGACGCTCCGTGTCACCGCTGCACGGGAGGTTCGCGAGGAGACCGGTCTCGAGCTCGATCACTCCGAACTGAAGGGGCCGATGTGGCGGCGCGTGGCGACCTTCGTGTTCAACGGCACGCTGATCAAGTCCGAGGAACTGTTCTTCGCCTACCGAACGCAGACTTTCGAACCCGAGCACGCCGGATTCACCGACCTCGAACGCAGGATGGTGGTGGGGCACCGCTGGTGCACCGAGAGTGATATCCGCTCCCTCGC
The DNA here is from genome assembly GCF_020889545.1 of Rhodococcus sp. I2R. Classification (NCBI taxonomy): domain Bacteria; kingdom Bacillati; phylum Actinomycetota; class Actinomycetes; order Mycobacteriales; family Nocardiaceae; genus Rhodococcus; species Rhodococcus sp. I2R. The sequence continues at coordinate 209,929 of NZ_JAHUTG010000008.1, read as the reverse complement.
CGCGACCGGCGAAACCGTCTACCCCCAGGAGTTGGCGGAACTCATCGACGAGGTCAACATCGTGCTGGCCAGACGGGTCGAGCCGGAAGTACGCGCGATTCGCTGAGCGCAGTCCAGGCTGGAGGCGACCAGGCCAGCAGATGCTCACTGGATATGGCAACGGCATCCACTTGGGCCTACTCTTGCCCAGCCGAACGTATCCACATCGCTTCGGCGCAGCTATGTACCCACACACCAGGAGTGTCGCTTTGAGTACCCCCACCCCTTCCGATAACGGCAACGTCGCAGATCCCCGCACTGCAGAACTCGGCAACAGCGGCAGAGGAACGGCGCGGGTCAAGCGAGGTATGGCCGAGATGCTCAAAGGCGGGGTCATCATGGACGTCGTCACCGCCGAGCAGGCGAAAATCGCCGAGGACGCCGGCGCCGTCGCCGTCATGGCGCTCGAGCGAGTACCCGCGGACATCCGTGCGCAGGGCGGCGTGTCGCGAATGAGCGATCCGGACATGATCGACAGCATCATCTCCTCCGTCAGCATTCCGGTGATGGCGAAAGCCAGGATCGGTCACTTCGTCGAAGCGCAGATCCTGCAGAGCCTCGGCGTCGACTATGTCGACGAGTCCGAGGTGTTGACACCCGCGGACTACGCGAACCACATCGACAAGTGGAACTTCACCGTTCCGTTCGTCTGCGGTGCAACCAACCTCGGCGAGGCGCTACGCCGCATCACCGAGGGTGCGGCGATGATTCGGTCCAAGGGCGAGGCCGGGACGGGCGATGTGTCCAACGCGACCACTCACATGCGCACGATCCGTGGCGAAATTCGTCGTCTCACTTCGCTCCCCGAGGACGAGCTGTATGTAGCGGCGAAGGAGCTGGCTGCCCCGTACGACCTCGTCGTCGAAGTTGCGCGGGCGGGCAAGCTCCCGGTCACCCTGTTCACCGCGGGCGGCATCGCGACACCAGCCGACGCCGCGATGATGATGCAGCTCGGCGCCGAAGGCGTCTTCGTCGGATCTGGCATCTTCAAGTCCGGAAACCCGAAGGAGCGCGCCGAGGCGATCGTCAAGGCCACCACGTTCCACGACGATCCGGATGTTCTCGCGAAGATTTCCCGCGGATTGGGTGAGGCGATGGTCGGCATCAATGTCGATGATCTGCCCGTCGCGCACCGCCTCGCCGAGCGCGGTTGGTGATCGAGAAGTATTTCGAGCCGGCGGTTCGGCCCTCACGGGAGAAATCCCATGAGGGCCGGACGGTCCGGATGGTCCCATCGCACCAGGAGATCGGGTCGGGTGTCCGCGTTCGAGTAGTACTCGACGAGCGGATCTATCGTCCACTGCTGGTCGGTCGGGGTCCGGCGACGTAGAGCACCCACGCTGAGTGACAGGTGCACGGTGACGGCGGCATTGCCGATACGTCCGAGCAGGGTGGGACCGGCGACTATCAGCACCTGATCCGGGGTTGCCACCTCGAGTCGTGCACGCGCGGATCGGTCGCTCGACTCGTCCCACAGTCTTGGTAGAAAGCTGCCGCGCCCGCCCGGCAGCATCGGCGCGAGCACTTCCCGGCCGAGCGCATCGAAATCGAACCAGCTCGTTCGATAGGACAGCTCGTCCGTTCGTGAATACTCGAACCGCAACGATGCCGGTCGGACGAAGTCGTGGAGATCGATCACCTCGCACGCCCGCGCGCCGGAGCGGATGCGATCGCGGACCCGACCCGCGAATTCCACGGGAGCGGCCGCGTCCGCCCCATCGATGACGACGAGCGCGCGCTCGCCGAGAGGAATACGGGCGATGATCGTCTCGACGAGAAGGTCGGGAAAGATCGGTGTGGCAACCGTCGGATCGTCGTCGGACACTCGACCATCCTGCCCGGCGCGGCGCTTGTTAGCCTTCACCGGCACTGACGAGAAAGGTGAACAATGGCCAGTATCGAGGATATTCTCGAGCTAGAGCGCATAGAGAACGACATCTTTCGCGGTCGGACTTTCCCCAGCATGCTGCACCGCACGTTCGGTGGGCAGGTTGCGGGACAGGCACTGGTCTCGGCGGTGAACACAGTGGGCGAGGACTACCGCGTCCATTCCCTGCACGGCTACTTCATCCGCCCCGGGAACCCGAACGAGCCCACCGTCTACATGGTCGAACGCATTCGCGACGGGCGCTCCTTTTGTACCAGGCGGGTCACCGGCATTCAGGACGGCAAGGCCATCTTCACGATGTCGGCGTCGTTTCACGTCGACGACGAGGGGATCTCGCATCAGGACACGATGCCGCGCGTGGTGGAGCCGGAAAGCCTCCCCGACCCGCGTGATCTACCGGGCTTCGACAATTCCTTCTACGAGGAGTGGAAGGAATGGGACATCCGCAAGATTCCCGACGAGCAGACCGAGAAGCATTCGAGTCTCGCAGCGCAGCAACGTGTGTGGTTTCGCTACCGTGACCGGTTGCCCGACAGTCAGGTCTTCCACGTCTGCACCCTGGCCTACATGTCGGACATGACACTCATCGGTTCGGCCAAAGTGCCTCATCCTGATGTGGTGACGCAGACGGCGTCGCTCGACCATGCATTGTGGTTTCTGCGACCGTTCCGCGCCGACGAGTGGCTGCTCTACGACCAGACCTCGCCTTCGGCCGACTTCGGCAGGGCTCTGGCGCAGGGCAGGATCTTCGATCGACAGGGTCGCATGGTCGCCGCCGTCGTACAGGAGGGACTCATGCGCTTCGAGCGAGACCGGACGCGGACCGTCACCGATCCGTTCGCCCCCAAGTGAGTGTTCCGCGGATCGGGGTTCTCGCGCTTCAGGGCGATGTGCGCGAGCACCTGGCGGCGTTGGAGGCCTGCGGCGCCTCGGGCACGACGGTTCGGCGGCCCGCTGAGCTCGACGAGGTGGACGGTCTGATCATTCCGGGTGGCGAATCGACCACGATGAGCACTCTGCTGTCCGTCTTCGAGCTGCTGACCCCACTGCGGACGCGACTACGCGACGGGATGCCGGCCTACGGTTCGTGCGCCGGCATGATTCTTCTCGCAAGTGAAGTGCTCGACACCCGTCCGGATGCGCAACATCTCGACGGACTCGACATCACCGTCCGCCGCAACGCCTTCGGTCGGCAGGTCGACTCCTTCGAAACGGATCTCCAGTTCGCCGGCATCGACGGCGATCCGGTCCGCGCGGTATTCATCCGTGCACCCTGGGTGGAACGAGTCGGTCCCGGGGTCGAGGTTCTCGCCTCGGTTCCCGACGGCCCCGCGGCCGGTCGCGTCGTTGCGGTGAAAGAGGGGTCGGTGATGGCAACGAGCTTCCACCCCGAGGTCACCGGAGACAATCGGGTGCACAAGAGGTTCGTGGACCTGGTGCGTTCGACCTAGCAACTGCGCTGTCCTCGTCGGACAGCGGCGCGGCCGCGCGTAAACTATGAACACTCGACTTCCGTACGAAAGGGGCGCTATCGCATGAGCGGCCACTCCAAATGGGCCACCACCAAGCACAAGAAGGCGGTGGTCGATGCCCGACGCGGCAAATCGTTCGCCAAACTCGTCAAGAACATCGAGGTGGCGGCTCGCACCGGTGGTGGTGATCCAGTCGGAAACCCGACGTTGTACGACGCCATTCAGAAGGCCAAGAAGACGTCGGTGCCCAATGACAACATCGAGCGCGCACGTAAACGCGGTGCCGGTGAAGAAGCGGGTGGCGCCGACTGGCAGACCATCATGTACGAGGGGTACGGGCCCAACGGCGTCGCCGTGCTCATCGAGTGCCTCACCGACAACCGCAACCGAGCTGCCGGCGAGGTTCGCGTCGCGATGACCCGCAACGGCGGCAACATGGCAGACCCGGGTTCGGTGTCGTACCTGTTCTCGCGCAAGGGACTCGTCACGCTCGAGAAGAACGGCCAGAGCGAGGACGATGTCCTGATGGCCGTGCTCGACGCCGGGGCCGAGGAGATCACCGACAACGGTGACACCTTCGAGATCGTCAGTGAGCCGACCGACCTGGTCGCAGTGCGTTCGGCACTGCAGGAGGCCGGTATCGACTACGACTCGGCCGAGGCCAGTTTTCAAGCGTCGGTCAGTGTCCCGGTCGACGCCGACGGCGCACGCAAGGTGTTCAAGCTGATCGACGCCCTCGAAGAGAGCGACGACGTGCAGAACGTCTACTCGAATGTCGAACTATCCGACGAGGTGCTCGCCGAGCTCGACGAGGAGTGACTTCGCCTTCGGGTGTCGCACACCGGTAGTTGCCCCGTCCTCCGCTACGCTATCGAACAACAGTTCGTAGGGTGAAAGGTGTCGACGTGGTCGTGCTCGGGGTCGTAGAGGTGGCAGTGTGCGAGTGATGGGCGTCGACCCCGGGCTGACCCGTTGCGGTCTGAGCCTCATCGAAGGTGGAGCCGGTCGCAGCGTCGTCGCGCTCGACGTCGATGTGGTGCGCACTCCGGCCGACATGGACTTGGCTCAGCGTCTGTTGCTCATATCCGAAGCTGCCGAGTACTGGCTCGACACTCACAAGCCGAGTGTTGTTGCGATCGAAAGGGTGTTCGCACAGCACAACGTGCGCACCGCGATGGGTACTGCTCAAGCCGGCGGGGTCATTGCACTGGCGGCCGCCCGGCGCGGTGTGAACGTGTGCTTCCACACGCCGAGTGAAGTCAAAGCCGCTGTGACCGGAAACGGAAGCGCGGACAAGGCCCAGGTCACGGCAATGGTGATGCGCATTCTCGGGTTGCAAACGGCTCCGACACCCGCAGACGCCGCGGATGCTCTCGCGTTGGGTATCTGTCACTGCTGGCGGGCGCCGATGATCGCCCGGATGGCACAGGCAGAAGCGATGGCCGCGGAGCAGAAACGCAAGTACGAGACCCGCTTGGCGGAGCAGCGAAAGGCGCGGGCAGCCGAGACGCGCTCGGTCACGGCGAAGAAGCTCGCGCGGGTCGCGAGAGAGGCAGGCACCCGTTGATTGCGTCGATACGCGGTGAAGTGCTGGAAATCGCACTCGATCACGCGGTGCTGGAAGCGTCCGGTGTGGGCTACCGCGTCAATGCCACCCCATCGACGCTCGGCACGCTCAGCCGCGGCGCGGAGTCGCGTCTGCTGACGACCATGATCGTCCGCGAGGACTCCATGACGCTCTACGGCTTCGAGGACAGCGAGTCGAGAGACCTGTTCTCGCTGTTGCTGACCGTCTCGGGTGTCGGACCTCGTATCGCGATGGCCACTCTCGCTGTCCTGGACCCGGTTTCGCTTCGAACTGCGTTGGCAGATGGCAACATCACCGCATTGACGCGGGTCCCGGGCATCGGCAAGCGGGGCGCGGAGCGGATGGTTGTGGAACTCCGAGACAAGGTCGACGCCATCGTGGGCGGCGCCTCCGGAGCGGCGATTCCGTCCGGATCGGGTGCCGGCAACACGATCCGTGACCAGATAGTCGAAGCACTGACCGGTCTCGGCTTCGCATCGAAACAGGCCGAGGATGCCACGGACTCCGTACTCGCCGCCCAGCCGGATGCGTCGACGTCTGCGGCGCTTCGGTCCGCTCTGGCTTATCTGGGCAAGTCCAGATGAGCGCCGACTCCAACGGGATCGAACCCGACCACAAGGATTCACACGTCACGGCGGATTCGTACGTCACGGCGGATTCACAGGTCACGGCCGGGGTCACCGCCGATGATGCCGATGTCGAGACCAGCCTTCGGCCGAAGTCGCTGGCCGAGTTCATCGGGCAACCCCGTGTTCGCGAACAGTTGCAGCTCGTGCTGACCGGCGCCAAGCTGCGCGGCAGCACACCGGACCACATCCTGATGTCCGGCCCACCCGGCCTCGGCAAGACCTCGATGGCAATGATCATCGCGCAGGAACTCAACACTTCGCTTCGGTTGACGTCGGGGCCGGCACTCGAACGGGCTGGGGATCTCGCGGCGATGCTCAGCAACCTCGTCGAGGGCGACGTGCTGTTCATCGACGAGATTCACCGCATCGCGCGACCAGCGGAGGAGATGCTCTACCTCGCGATGGAGGACTTCCGCGTCGACGTGGTCGTCGGAAAGGGTCCGGGCGCGACGTCCATCCCCCTCGAAGTGGCGCCATTTACCCTCGTCGGTGCCACCACCCGGTCGGGTGCGCTGACAGGCCCGTTGCGGGACCGATTCGGATTCGTCGCACACATGGACTTCTACGAGCCCGCGGAACTGGAGAAGATCCTGCTTCGCTCCGCAGGAATCCTAGGGGTCCCTATCGATCAAGCCGGTTGCGCCGAAATCGCGGGACGATCGCGTGGCACGCCACGCATCGCCAACCGGCTGCTTCGTCGCGTCCGTGACTATGCCGAGGTACGCGGTGACGGCACCGTCACCAAGAAGACCGCGCAAGAGGCGCTCGTGGTTTACGACGTCGATCAACTCGGACTCGACCGCCTCGACCGGGCGGTGCTGAGCGCGTTGGTTCGCAGCTTCGGTGGGGGACCGGTCGGAGTCTCGACCCTGGCCGTTGCCGTCGGCGAGGAACCAGCGACCGTCGAGGAAGTGTGTGAGCCCTTCCTCGTCCGCGCCGGGATGGTTGCCCGTACCCCCCGGGGGCGAGTTGCCACTGCGGCCGCGTGGCGGCACCTGGGCCTGGTACCGCCACCGGACCTCGCCATCGGTGGCATTTCCGTCCGAACCAACGAGGCTCAGCAGGAGTTATTCGAATAATTCGCTGATAATCCACGGGAGCGGGACAAGCGACCGCCGAGGTGATGGCACACTGGGTCGCACACGTGGCGCAAGATTGACCGCCGAACCGATCGACAACCGACTCTTGACGAGGACTGACGTAAAAGATGGAACTGCTATTTCCGCTGCTGATCGTAGCTTTGCTCGTACCTATGTTCCTCAATGTTCGGAAGCAGAAGAAGGTGCTCGCCGCCACGCAGGCGCTTCAGGACTCGCTGAAGGTCGGTGACGAGGTGGTCACCACCGCCGGGCTGTATGCCCGCGTCGTTCTCGTCGAGGAAGACAGTATCGACCTCGAGATCGCCGACGGCGTGATCACCACCTGGTCGCGCGCAGTCGTGCGTGAGGTTCTGCCTCCGGAGTCGGAGGACGAATTCGCCGCGCCCGACGATCTCTCCGGAATCGAGGGTGCAACACCGTCGCTGGAGAAGAACACCTCACTCGAGAAGAACCAGCCGTCGGTACCCGCCGACGAAACCGTCGAGCAGAGCGCGCGCCGTCTCGACAAGGAGTGACTCAGCGATGATCGCAGCCGCTGTCGGACCGGATCCGGCAGCGGTTTCGCATGCCGGGGCCTCGGCGTCCGTTTCGTCCTGATATCGGCCGACAAAGCCGCTTCTCGACGTGCGAACAGGTCCGGGAGAAACGTCGCTCGTTCTTTCTAGAACTGTCCAGAGGAGAAACACACACCGTGGCACCTTCAAGCGGATCGGTGCATCCATCCCGCTATCTCGCCGTCTTCGGGGTGATGATGGCCGTCGTCTACTTGCTGGTCTTCTTCACCGGAGATCGGTCGCCGACACCCAAGCTCGGAATCGACTTGGAAGGCGGCACCCGGGTCACCCTGACGGCGCGCACGCCGGACGGCAGTGCGCCGAACCAGGAGAGCCTGCAGCAGGCACAGGAGATCATCTCCACCCGCGTCGACGGACTCGGTGTGGCCGGATCCGAGGTGATCGTCGACGGCGACAACCTCGTGATCACCGTGCCGGGTAACGACGGCGCGCAGGCACGCACCCTCGGGCAGACCGCGCGTCTGTTCATCCGCCCGGTCATTCAGGCAACCCAGCCCGCAGCCGGTGCGCCCGCGATCGATCCTGCGACCGGAGAAAGCGAAGCCGGAACCGAGCAGGAGCCTCCCGCGGAGGCCCCAGCTACGGACGCGCCCGCGGGCGATGCAGTGCCGCAGAGTCGGCCGTTCCCCGCCCAGGACCCCAGCGGCGTCGACCAGGCTCCTTCGGAACCGTCCGCTACACCGGCTCCGACGCCGGGTACCGCCGGTGACGAGGAGACGGTTCGCACCGATGCCCAGATCACGGCCGACCGGATCGCCGAAGCGAAGGAACTGCGTCAGAGCGAGGATCCGCAGGTGCAGCAAGCTGCGCTCGCGACGATCGACTGCAACGAGCCGGACCCACTGCAGGGCAACGACGACCCGGACCTACCGCTTGTTGCATGCTCAACCGACGGAGCGGCCGTGTACCTCCTCGCTCCGAGCATCATCGACGGTCAGCAGATCACGGATGCAAGTTCGGGATTCAACACTCAGCAGGCTCGTCACGAGGTGAGCCTGAGCTTCGATTCCGAGGGCAGCACCACGTGGGCGCAATTCACCGGCGCCAACATCGGTAGTCAGGCCGCGTTCACTCTCGACTCGAAGGTCGTCAGCGCGCCGCAGATCCAGGGGGCGACACCGGCAGGCAGTGCGACCTCCATCACCGGGCAGTTCACCGCACAGGGAGCCACCGAGCTCGCCAACACGCTCAAGTACGGATCCCTGCCGCTCTCGTTCGCCGCGTCCGAGGCCCAGACGGTCTCGGCGACGCTCGGGCTGGCCTCGCTGGAGGCCGGTCTGCTGGCCGGTGCCGTCGGGTTGTTGCTGGTGCTCCTCTACTGCCTCGCCTACTACCGTGCACTCGGTTTCCTGACCGCGCTGTCGCTCGTTCTGGCGGGAGCGATGGTCTACGGCCTACTCGTGTTGCTCGGTCGGTGGATCAACTTCACACTTGATCTCGCCGGCATCGCCGGTCTGATCATCGGTATCGGTATGACTGCCGACTCGTTCGTCGTGTTCTTCGAGCGCATCAAGGACGAGATGAGGGAGGGTCGGAGCTTCAGATCTGCCGTCCCACGAGGATGGACGCGTGCGCGGAAGACGATTCTGTCCGGAAACGCAGTCAGCTTCATCGCTGCAGCGGTGCTCTACACGCTGGCGGTGGGGCAGGTTCAAGGGTTCGCATTCACGCTCGGGCTGACTACCATCCTCGACGTCGTCGTCGTATTCCTGGTGACCTGGCCGTTGGTGCACCTTGCATCGAAGTCGAAGTTCTGGTCCAAGCCCGAGGTCAACGGTCTGGGCGCCGTCGCGCAGATTGCGTACGAACGAAAGCGCGCCGCAGCCGGCAAGGCCGCAGCACCCGCGCCGATCAAGGGGGCCTGAGATGACCGACACTCCACAAGACTCCGCTGGTGCGGCACCCAACTCCACGCTGCTCGACTCAGGCGCCGACCAGAATGCCCAACCCAACAGAAGCTTCTTGAGCCGGCTGTACACCGGAACCGGGGCGTTCGACGTGGTCGGCCGACGCAAGTTCTACTACCTGTTGACGGGCGCGATCGTACTGATCTGCTTGCTCAGCATGGTCTTCCGGGGATTCACCCTAGGGATCGACTTCGAGGGCGGAACTCAGATTCAAGTTCCCGCGAGCGACGGCATTACCACCGAGCAGGTCGAAACGGTCTTCACCGACACTCTCGGCTTCGGTCCGGAACAGGTACAAACCGTCGGTTCCGGTGCCGGTGCCACCGTCCAGGTTCGGTCCGAGGCCCTCGACGCAGGCCAGACCGACGAGGTTCGGACCGCACTGTTCGTCGAGCTACAACCGGTGGACAACACCGGAACGGCGACACCCAATGCCATCAGCTTCTCCGATGTCAGTGAGACCTGGGGCGGACAGATCACCCAGAAAGCTCTCATCGCGCTGGTCGTCTTTCTCGTGATAGTCAGCATCTACATCGCTATTCGCTACGAGCGCGATATGGCCCTTGCCGCTCTGGCGGCCCTGTTCTTCGATCTCCTCGTCACCGCGGGCATCTATTCCCTGGTCGGGTTCGAGGTGACGCCGGCGACGGTGATCGGTTTGCTCACCATTCTCGGGTTCTCGCTCTACGATTCCGTTGTGGTGTTCGACAAGGTCGAGGAGAACACCCGGGGCGTGCTGCACCTCAACAGGAGGACGTATGCGGAGCAGGCGAACTTGGCAGTGAATCAGACTCTGATGCGCTCGATCAACACCACCGTCATCGGTATCCTGCCTGTCCTTGCCCTGATGGTGATCGCGGTGTGGATGCTCGGCGTCGGGACCCTCAAAGATCTGGCACTCGTGCAGTTGGTCGGCATCATCGTCGGTGCGTACTCCTCGATCTTCTTCGCGACGCCGCTGCTCGTCTCCATCAAGGAGAAGTGGGGCCCGGTGGCCGCGCACACGAAGAAGGTGCACGGTAAGCGCGCGGAAGCGGCCGAACGTGCCAGGTCCGGCAAGTTGGTCGGCGCCGGCGTTCGCGTCGACACCGTCCCTGCCGAGCCCGCGCCCGTGACACCCAGGGTGGGTGCGAGACCGACGGGGAAGCGCGGCAAGAACAGGCGGTGATGAACGTGTCGTCCGGACTCACCCGAACCGGGGCAGCAGCAGTGGCGGCAGCCGTTGCCGCCGGTGCCCTCGCCGGTTGTACCTCGGCAGAGGACAAGGTGCCGTCGATCGGGTACGCCATCGACAACACCGTCGGTACCTACAACGCGAACACCGTCGACGGCGCGACCTCGGGAGCGCGGCAAGCGTTCCCGCGGGTCCAGACCGGATTCAGCTATCTGGGACCCGAGGGTAAATCGTTGGCGGACAACGATATCGGCGGAGTATCGACAGTTCCGGCCGACGTTCTGACAGTGGCGTACACGATCGCCCCACAGGCCGTGTATTCCGACGGTGTGCCGATGACGTGCGACGATCTCGTGCTCACCTGGGCTGCCAACAGCGGCCGGTTCGTCGAGGAGGACGACGTTCCACTGTTCGACGCGGCATCGAGTGCCGGCTACGCCGATATCGAACGGGTCGACTGCGCGCCGGGCAGCAAGACCGCGACCGTCGTGTACGAGCCCGGTCGGTCCTACCAGGAGTGGCGCAGCCTGTTCGGCGCCACCGAACTGCTGCCGTCGCACGTCGTCGCACAAGCAGCCGGCATACCGAATGTGGTCGACCCGATCCTCTCGGGAGATATCGACTCCGTCCGGGCCATCGCGCAGTTCTGGAACACCGGTTGGACTCTGACACCCGGTGCGATCGACACGGCGCTGCTGCCGTCGAACGGGCCGTACCGGGTCGATTCGTACACGCAGGACGGTGGTCTGGTGCTGGTGGCCAACGAGAAGTGGTGGGGCATCGCACCCGAGACCGAACGAGTCGTCGTGTGGCCGAAGGGAACCGACCTGCAGGCCAAGGTCGATGCAGGCGACATGCAGGTGGTCGACTCCGGTGCCGGCGGCGACCTGCCGGCCGAGGGCTTCGGCCGTACCGACTTCCCGTCGCACGGCGTCGAACAACTGACTTTCGCTACTACTGGCGCACTCGGCTCGGCATCGGCACGGCGTGCGCTGGCGCTGTGCACCCCGCGCGAGCAATTGTTCGACGATGTGGGTCATCCAGGGTTCGAGCGCGCAACCGGGATCGGCTCCGGCGTGATCGACTCGCGACTGATGCAGCCGAATAGCTTGCTGTACGGGCCCGTTGCCGCGGTGGCCGACGGCGGCTATCGGCAGCCGGACGCGGCGGCATCGACGGACGCTCTCGAAGGCGAAACGGTAGCGGTCCGCATCGGCTACCTTGCGCCGGATCCGAGACGTGCTCGCATCGTGGCAGACCTCGCAGCAGCGTGCGCTCCCGCCGGAATCACCGTCGAAGATGTCGGTTCGACGACATTTGCGCCGTCGGCGCTGCGTGCCGGTGTGGTCGATGCTGTTCTCGGTTCGACGGCGACGGTGAGCGAAGCTGCGCGGTACAGCCTGCACAGCGACAACGGCAGCAATGTCGGGGGCTACACGAACAACAGGGTCGACGAGATTGTCGACCAACTGGCAGTCGAGCAAGTGGACGGCACCGCGCTGGCGATCGCCACCGAGGGCGAGCGGATTCTCTGGAACGAGATGCCGACTCTGCCGCTGTTCAATCAGCCCCGCACGGTTGCGGCGTCGGACGGGCTGAGCAACGTGGTCGTCAACGCGACCACCTCGGGTGTGGGCTGGAACATGGATCGGTGGATACTTCACCAGTGAGCGCAGACAGTCCGACCCGACCGGACCCGGCCGCCGAGGCCGCAGTCAACATCGACCGACTGGTGCGCTGGGCGGACGACTTCCCGGTAAAGGGTGTGCGTTTCGCGGATCTGACGCCGGTCTTCGCGGATGCGCGGGGTTTGTCGAGCATCATCGACGCCTTGGCTGCATCACACAACGGCGCCGATCTCGTCGCAGGTATCGATGCCAGGGGCTTCCTTCTCGGGGCAGGAGTCGCGCTCGCACTCGATTCGGGTGTGCTGGCCGTACGCAAAGCAGGCAAGCTTCCGCCTCCTGTCGTATCGCAGAGCTATCAGCTCGAATACGGTTCGGCTGAGCTCGAGATCCCCGAGAACATCGACGTAGCGGGGAGAAAGGTCCTCGTCGTCGACGACGTGCTCGCCACCGGGGGCACCATCGCGGCGACCGTCGAACTGCTCCGCTCCCGTGGCGCAGACGTGGTAGCGGCCGCTGTAGTCCTCGAGATTTCGGCTCTGGGCGGGAGAAGTCGATGTGCCGGGTACCCGCTCGCCTGCCTTCGGCTGGTATGAAGACTAAAATCGAAACATGCTGTGGTCGTGATCAGCATGTGAGAGGTCAGAGAACTCACGGCGAACACGAGGACAGTCAACGCGGCAGGAGGCGATCGCAATGACCCGTTCCGTCGACGAAGGGGTGCCCGACCAGCCCCTGCCCGAACAAGCTGAGCCCTCGTCGGAAGGGGTCTTGTCGGACGCCTCGCCTGCTGAGCCCCCGTTGGTTCTCGGCCGCGGCGCGACGCCCACGGTGCCGACGTCGGCATCGAGACGCGTGCGCGCGCGGCTGGCGCGCAGGATCACCGCCGGCCGGAACACCACCGTCAAGCCGGTACTCGAACCGCTCGTCAGCTTGCACCGTGAGCTGTTTCCCAAGGCGGACCTGGCGTTGCTGCAGCGTGCCTACGATGTTGCCGACGAGCGTCACGCGAGTCAGATGCGTAAATCGGGCGACCCGTACATCACGCACCCACTCGCCGTGGCCAATATTCTCGCCGAGCTCGGGATGGACACCACCACCCTCGTCGCGGCCCTGCTACACGACACCGTCGAGGACACCGGGTATTCGCTGGTCCAACTCACCGACGAGTTCGGGGAGGAGGTGGCGCATCTGGTCGACGGCGTCACCAAATTGGACAAGGTCGTTCTCGGTACGGCTGCCGAGGGCGAAACCATCCGCAAGATGATCATCGCGATGGCCCGGGATCCTCGAGTGCTGGTGATCAAGGTCGCCGACCGCCTGCACAACATGCGCACCATGCGCTTCCTGCCACCGGAGAAGCAGGCGCGGAAGGCGAAGGAAACCCTCGAGGTCATCGCTCCGCTCGCGCACCGACTCGGTATGGCGACGGTCAAGTGGGAGTTGGAGGACCTGGCGTTCGCAATTCTGCACCCGAAGAAGTACGACGAGATCGTTCGTTTGGTTGCCGACCGCGCCCCGTCCCGCGATACCTATCTCGAAAAAGTCAGAGCCGAGATCAATTCTTCGCTCTCGGCCTCGCGGATCAGCGCAGTGGTCGAAGGTCGCCCCAAGCATTACTGGTCGATCTACCAGAAGATGATCGTCAAAGGACGCGACTTCGACGACATTCACGATCTCGTCGGGGTGCGAATCCTGTGTGACGAGATTCGCGACTGCTATGCCGCTGTAGGCGTCGTTCACTCGTTGTGGCAGCCGATGGCGGGGCGGTTCAAGGACTACATCGCACAGCCTCGCTACGGGGTCTATCAATCACTGCACACCACGGTCGTCGGGCCTGAGGGCAAGCCCCTGGAAGTCCAGATCCGCACCCGTGACATGCACCGCACCGCGGAGTTCGGCATCGCCGCGCACTGGCGGTACAAGGAGACGCGCGGAAAGCACGGCAGCGACAACGCCGAGGTCGACGATATGGCGTGGATGCGCCAGCTCCTGGACTGGCAGCGTGAAGCCGCGGATCCGGGCGAATTCCTCGAGTCTCTACGGTACGACCTCGCGGTAAAAGAGATCTTCGTCTTCACACCCAAGGGCGACGTGGTGACGCTGCCGGCGGGTTCGTGTCCCGTCGACTTCGCCTACGCCGTTCACACCGAGGTCGGCCACCGCTGTATCGGCGCCCGCGTCAACGGCCGCCTCGTCGCCCTCGAGCGAAAGCTGGACAACGGTGAGGTAGTCGAGGTTTTCACCTCGAAAGCAGTCACCGCGGGGCCCAGCCGCGACTGGCAGGGGTTTGTCGCGTCACCGCGCGCAAAGACCAAGATCCGTCAGTGGTTCGCCAAGGAACGCCGTGAAGAGGCGCTCGAGGCCGGCAAGGATGCGATTGCCAAGGAAGTCCGCCGCGGCGGGCTACCTCTGCAGCGATTGATGAACGCCGAGTCGATGTCGACCATCGCCCACGAGCTCCGCTACGTCGATGTCTCGGCGCTCTACACAGCGGTCGGGGAGAGTCATGTCTCTGCCCAGCATGTGGTGCAGCGATTGGTCGCTCACCTGGGCGGCGTCGGAGACGTGGAGGAGGAACTCGCAGAGCGGGCGACTCCGTCGACCATCCCGACGCGACCACGTCAGGTCGGCGACGCCGGCGTGTTGGTATCGGGAACCGAAGGTGTCGTGGCCAAGTTGGCGAAGTGCTGTACACCGGTGCCCGGCGACGACATTCTCGGGTTCGTCACACGAGGCGGTTCGGTCAGCGTGCACCGGACCGACTGCACCAACGCGAAGTCACTCGGCGAGCAGTCCGAACGGTTCATCGACGTCGAGTGGGCACCGTCTGCGTCCTCGGTCTTTCTGGTGGCAATTCAGATCGAGGCACTCGACCGGCACCGGCTGTTGTCCGATGTCACCAAGGCTTTGGCGGACGAGAAGGTCAACATTCTCTCGGCCTCGGTCGCAACGTCGGGGGACCGGGTTGCCATCAGCAAGTTCACCTTCGAGATGGGCGACCCGAAGCACCTGGGGCACGTCCTCAATGTCGTACGCAACGTCGAAGGTGTCTACGACGTGTATCGGCTGACCTCGGCGGCCTGAGGGCGGCTCCGCCGCATGTGAGTGGTTTTACATAGCCCGCTATGTAAAACCACTCACATGCGCGAAGTGCCTTATGCGGTGACGGTCTCGAGTATCACGTCATCGATCGGCGCGCCGTCGCTCGCTCCGCCGGACACACCGGCTTCGGCAATCGAGTCGAGTGTGGCCAACCCCTCCTCGGAGATGGTGCCGAAGACGGTGTACTGCGGCGGCAGCACCGAATCGGCGTAGACCAGGAAGAACTGGCTGCCATTGGTACCAGGTCCGGCGTTCGCCATGGCCACGGTGCCGCGCGGGTACACCACGGGCATGGACAGCGCCGGATCCTCCGGCGCGAACGCGGTCGTGGGGTATTCGTTCGCGTACTCGTACCCCGGCCCGCGACTACCCGTGCCGGACGGATCTCCGCACTGGAGAACCTCCAGCCCGGCGCTCGTGGTCAAACGATGGCACAGGGTGTCATCGAAGTATCCCTGCGAGGCCAACGACGTGAAGCTGTTCACGGTGCACGGCGCTTCGGTTCGGTCGAGAGTGAGCCCGATCGGTCCCTGGTTCGTCGCGACGGCGACATCGACGATTCCTTCGGTAGGCACCTCGGTGGTCGCCGGCGGCACGTTCTCCTTCACGGCCGGCGACGATTCCGGGTAGCTGCACGTGGTCGTCTGTGCCAACGCCGCCGGAACCGGGGGAAGCACTCCGAATCGAGTCATGTCCAACGGCATCTGCGTGGTGCTGGCGGGAGCGGAGGTCGAGGATTGCGCGCTGCTGGTTGTCGCATCCGGCGAGTCGGTGGAGCCGGAGGAGCAGCCCGCGAGTACAAGTGCCGCCGCGCCGACAGCCGCCCACAGCACCGAAGGCCGCGTCACAGGTCGCTCACGAGGCTGGTGATCTCGACCGGCTCAGCGGGGGCACCGTCGGACGCGCCACCTTCGACGCCTGCTGCTGCAATCTGGTCCAGGGTCTGCAGTCCTGTCTCGTCGATGCTGCCGAACACGGTGTATGCGGGCGGGAGTGTCGAGTCGCCGTAGACCAGGAAGAACTGGCTGCCGTTGGTTCCCGCGCCGGCGTTCGCCATGGCCACCGTGCCGCGCGGATAGGTGATCGGGTCGTCTGCCGCGGAGTCACCGTCGGCGAACTGATCCGCTGGGAACTCGTCGTCGAACTGATAACCCGGGCCACCCGCGCCGGTTCCTGCTGGATCACCGCACTGCAGAACCTGCAGGGCGCCCCCGGTGGTGAGGCGATGGCACGTGGTGCCGTCGAAGTAGCCCTGGTTGGCCAACGAGACAAAGCTGTTCACAGTGCAGGGAGACTGTGGGTTGTTCAGCGTCAGACCGATGTTGCCCTGGGTCGTCTCCATGCTGTAGCTCAGAGTTTCCTCGCTCGTGGGCACACCCTCTGCGCGCGGAGGAGTGTTCTCCTTCGCGGCGGGCTGCGGAGCAGTGGGATACGCACAATCGACGGTCTCGGGGAGCGCCTCAGCGCGGCCTTCGGCGATGAGCGTGTCGCCGCTCGTCGCGCTCGAGGTGGCATCGGCAGCCGTCGTATCGGCATCGTCGCTGCCCCGGGTGAGCGCGACCGCGACGGCAACTGCACCTACGACGACCACGACGCCGAGAATCGATCCGGCGATCGTCAGTTGCTTACGCTTCTTCGCACGTTCGGCGCGACGTTCGAGCTGTCGCTCGAGCTTTCTCTTGGCTGCTTCGCGCCGCTGCTCGTTGCTGGGCAATTGACGTGTCCTCCTGCTAGTCCTCGATCGAGAAGTGTCCTCGATTCGGCACCATCCGAGACCGAACCGACCGTGAGTGAGTGTGCCATCACATCCTGAGAACATTCTGGTCGGGCACTGGCGACGTGCAGGTGAACACCATGCAACTACGCTGGGTCCGACCTGCCCTCACCCCAAAACAGGAGCTGCTGCCGTGCTCGTCACCGGATTCCCGGCGGGAATGTTCCAGACCAACTGCTACGTCATCGCGCACGACGATGCCCGTGAGTGCGTCGTAGTCGATCCCGGCCAGGACGCAGCCGAACCACTCATGCGCTTTCTGGACGAATCGAACATCACGCCCGTTGCGATTCTGCTCACACACGGCCACCTCGATCACACGTGGTCGGTCGAACCGTTGTGTCGGACTTTCGACATTCCGGCATACATTCACACCGAAGACCGCTACATGCTCTCGGATCCGCTTCGAGGAACCGGGCCGACGCTGGCAGCACTGCTGGGAGACGCTGAGTTCTCCGAGCCGGACGAGGTACGCGGTCTCGACGACGGTGTGCCCCTCGAACTGGCAGGGATTCCCTTCGGAGTCCTCCACACTCCCGGGCACACGCAGGGGTCGGTGGTGTTCACCATCGAGATGGATGGACCCAACGGTGACATTGTCCGCGTCGCCCTCACCGGTGACACGCTGTTCGCCGGCTCGATCGGTCGCACGGATCTCCCCGGAGGCGACCACGAGCAGCTCCTGCAATCCATTGCACATTCGTTGCTGCCGATGAGCGATGACACGGTGATCCTGCCCGGGCACGGTGGCCAGAGTTCGATCGGTTCCGAACGCGCCGCCAATCCCTTTCTCGTTGGACTGTCGGTACCCGGACAAGGAAAGCTGTGACCGTGAGCAAGCCGACCAATTTTTCTGCGCCCAAGGGCATCCCCGACTACTTTCCGCCGAACTCTGCGGAGTTCGTCGCCGTGCGCGAGGGCTTGCTCGGCGCCGCCCGTAACGCCGGATACGGCCACATCGAACTACCGATCTTCGAGGACACCGGGCTGTTCGCCCGTGGCGTCGGGGAATCGACCGACGTGGTGAGCAAGGAGATGTACACGTTCGCAGATCGGGGCGATCGCTCGGTGACGTTGCGTCCCGAGGGCACCGCCGGCGTCATGCGTGCAGTCATCGAACATGGGCTCGATCGCGGGGCGCTGCCGGTGAAACTTGCCTACGCCGGCCCGTTCTTCCGCTACGAGCGTCCTCAGGCCGGACGATATCGACAGCTGCAACAAGTAGGCATCGAGGCCATCGGCATCGATGATCCCGCGCTCGACGCAGAAGTGGTAGCCGTTGCCGACACCGGCTTTCGGAGCCTCGGACTGAGCGCTTTCCGTCTCGAGATCACGTCGCTCGGGGATGACACGTGCCGACCGCAGTACCGCGAGAAGCTTCAGAGCTTCCTTTTCGGTTTGCCGCTGGATGCGGACACCCGAAAGCGTGCCGAGATCAACCCGCTCCGCGTACTCGACGACAAGCGACCCGAGGTACGTGAGATGACCGCGGATGCACCACTCATGCTCGATCACCTCTCGGACACGGCCAAGGCCCACTTCGAGGAAGTCCTTTGTCACCTCGATGCACTCGGCGTGCCGTACGTCGTCAATCCACGCATGGTGCGCGGGCTCGACTACTACACCAAGACGACCTTCGAGTTCGTCCACGACGGCCTCGGTGCACAGTCCGGTATCGGCGGCGGGGGTCGCTACGACGGGCTCATGGCGCAACTGGGAGGGCAGGAGCTTTCGGGTATCGGATTCGGCCTCGGCGTCGATCGCACGATGCTCGCACTCGCCGCAGAGGGCAAGTCGGCTGCTTCGACGGCACGCTGTGACGTATTCGGTGTACCGCTCGGCGCCGAAGCGAAAGCGCGAATCGTCACTATTGCAGGTCAGTTGCGGGGCAAGGGAATCAGCGTGGATATGGCTTACGGCAACCGCGGAGTCAAGGGTGCGATGAAGGCGGCGGACCGCTCGGGCGCTCGATACGCCCTGGTGCTCGGCGACAAGGAGTTGGCGGCGGGCACAGTGGTATTGAAGGAACTTGCCACGGGGGAGCAGCGCGAAGTACCGCTCACCGAGGTGCTTGCACAGGTGGAGGCCGGCATTGCCAAGTGAGGGAACGTCCGTCGCACTGGATCTGATTCCCGTCGATGTCGTCGCGCCGCGCCTGAAGAAGTTCGCGGTCGGCTCGATCGTGGTGGCGGTTCTCCTCGCTGTGATTGCGAGCTTCTTTCTTCCGGTCGTCGTGGCAGTGGTTCTCGGGCTCGTGGTCGCAGTGCCTACCGCGGGCTCGGCGTGGGTGGGCATCAGGCGCCGCATCTGGCTCGCGGACAACGTTGTTCACATTCGTGGCGGGTTTCGCACGAAGCGATTGGTAGTTCCCGACGTGGTGACCGCCGAGCTTCAGGTTCGGGTTGCCCGGATCGATCAGGTGTCGCTGCGGCTCTACGACGGCAAGACCCGCGCCACTATTGCGCTGGCGCTCTACACCGGCGGGGGAGGACGGGAATTTCCGATTCTTGCGCTCCGCTCACTCGCAGACGCGCTGTGGACCACAGAACTCGTCCCTGCTGCCGCGATCGCCTCGGTGCTGGTCGATCAGCTCAAAGCGGAAGCCAGGGACGCGGGTCTGAGCGAACGTCCGCTGCATCGAGCGGTCGAACTGGTTCGTGACGCCGGCCGAACGCCCATCGCTACCTTGACCGACCGGGAAGTCGTCGAGTTGACGAGCTGAACGCTCAGGTCACGAGGAAGGCATCGAGAACGATGGAATCGACCGAGCGTGATCCGGACGTGACGACCAATGCGCGGTTGAGGTAGGTGAACTGCGGTACGGCGGTCGAGATGTCGAGCGTGCCGCGGAAGTAGTAGGTCGCTGGATCCACTTCCTCGGTGCCGCCCAGGGACTCGATGACCTCGGCCGGGCCGAACTGAAATACGCGATGTGCGAGCGAAAGATAACCGCCGTCAGCCAGTTCGAGGACGAGTTCGGTGCTCAGTTCGGTGCATCCGTCGGCCCGCGTCGTCGCAACGATCGACGACGAACCCGCCAAGGTGCCCTCGATATCCGGACCGGGTGCTGCCCCGCCCAGGATAGGTGTCACGACGCGTTCGCCCGCCGGTACCGCTCCGAGATCGATCGGGACGCCCAAGCTGAGTCCGAGCCGGAGTATCGGCTCGAGGGTGGGCGCGATGGGTGCAGTCACGTGCAGAACGCTCCTTGTTGGTGTGAGGTCGGTGGGTGGATCCGATGGTACGGCGTCCTCCGGCCCCCGAGTCGACCTTGACACGCTCTAGAACACATGTTCGACTATGCGCATGCGATGGGCCGGTCAGACACTCGACGCCGCAGACGAGGGCGCGTTGCCCGGTCTCGGGCGTGCCGGGCTCGTTCGCAGCGTACAGACACCCGAGTTCGAGGGAATCACGTTCCACGAGGTGCTGTGCAAGAGTGCACTCAACAAGGTGCAGGGGGACAACTCGCTACCGTTCACCTGGACGATCAATCCGTCCAGGGGATGCTCGCATGCCTGCCGATACTGCTTCGCCCGCCCCACTCACGAGTATCTGGATCTCGACTCGGGCAACGACTTCGACTCGCAGATCGTTGTGAAGACCAACATCGCTGCGGTGCTGCGTAAGGAGTTGGCGCGACGTTCCTGGAAGCGCGAGATGGTGGCTCTGGGTACCAGCACCGACCCTTATCAGCGTGCCGAGGGTCGCTACCGGCTGATGCCCGGAATCATCAGGGCACTCACGGAATCCGGCACACCGTTCTCGATCTTGACGAAGGGCACTCTGCTCCGACGCGACCTGCCTTTGCTGACGCTGGCCGCCGGTGAGGTCGATGTCCGGATAAGTGTCAGCCTCGCGATGGCTGATCCTGAACTGCAGCGACAGCTGGAACCCGGAACCCCCAGCCCGCGTGCGCGGCTCGATCTCATCCGAGCGATCCGTGACGCAGGCCTACCGTGTGGGGTAATGGTGGCGCCGGTAATCCCGTTCGTCACCGACGGCGCGCGGCAACTCGACGGCCTGTTCGAGGCGCTGGCCGAGGCGGGTGCGTCCTCGGTGACGACGCTCCCGATGCATCTACGCTCCTCGACCAAGGACTGGTTCATGTCGTGGTTGGCGACGAACCATCCAGCCCTGGTTCGCCGTTATCGGCAGTTGTACGGCGATGGCGCGTATGTGACGCCGGAGTACACGGCATGGCTTCGCCGGCGTATCGACCCGCTGCTGGAACGGCATGGATTCGCCGCCGAGCAGGCGGGGCCGGTCGAAGATATCCTGGCCTCCCCGTCCGATGTGCCGGCGAAATCGTCTGCGGCACCGACGGATCGCACTCCCGCGTTGACGCTGTTCTAGATCGCCTCGGTCAGCGGGTGAGCGCCGCGGGATTGTTCAGATCGACTGCGGCGAAAGTGTCGCACGCCGACACCGAGCCCGTTCGGTAGCCGGTGAGAAACCATGATTGCCGCTGCGCCGACGATCCGTGGGTCCAACCCTCAGGGTTGACCTGCCCGGTGGTCGACTGCTGGATCCGGTCGTCGCCCACCGACGCGGCAGCAGAGAGGGCGTCGTCGACATCGGCCTCGGAGAGTGGGTCGAGGAACGGAACACCGGTCTCTTCCGCGGGGATCTGCGTCGCGAAATGCGCCCATATCCCGGCGTAGCAGTCGGCCTGCAGTTCGACACGAACGCCCCCGGACTCGGGTCCCTGTGGATCGGATTGTGCGCGTCCGATGTCGCCGAGTTGGTTCTGGATGTGATGCCCGACTTCGTGGGCCACCACGTATTCCTGGGCGAGCGGTCCGCCGCTGGAGCCGAACTGATCGACGAGAACTCGGAAGAAGCTGGTGTCGAAATACGCAGTCGCGTCGGCCGGGCAGTAGAAGGGGCCGACGGCGCTGGTAGCGCTGCCGCAACCGGTGAAGGTCGAGTCGGTGAAGATGTTCACGGCCGGACGCACGTAGGCGACTCCCGTCTGCGCCGCCAGTTGCGACTGCCAGACGGTGTCCAGACTCGACACGGTGAATCCGATTCGGCAGTCGACCTTCGAGTTCGCATCCTCCTCGGTCTCGCATCCTTCGAGGGTGCCCGCCTCACCGGACCCGCCCTGCGAGGAACCGTCGACACCGCCCAGCTGGCTCAGAAGTTCGCCGGGGTCGCCGCCGAGCAGTAGGGCGACGACCAAGACGACGACACCGCCGATGCCGCCCAGTGCGACCTTCCCGCCCCGGCCTCCACCGCTGCCACCGACGGACACCCGCCCGCGTTCCATGCGTGAGCCTCTGCTGAACGTCATCGATCGAGTCCCTCTCGACGGTGCCCCGCAACGCGGGTACGACCTGAAATACCGCTGTCGGGCACCAGCTTCGCACGGCTGGTGGTATCGCGTTTCCGGTACCGATGTCGCGCTCCGTAGGATCGGTGACCGACGAACACCTATTTTCGGCTTTTCGCGAAAGGAAACCCGTGCTGCGCACCCACCTCGCCGGATCACTTCGATCCGAGCACGTCGACCGAACAGTCACCCTGACGGGTTGGGTTGCGCGCCGACGCGATCACGGCGGTGTCATCTTCATCGATCTCCGCGACGCTTCAGGGGTCGCCCAGGTCGTATTCCGCGCCGGCGATGTCGCGGAGAAGGCGCACCGGCTCCGCGCCGAGTACGTGGTGAAGGTGACCGGCACCGTCGAGCAGCGCCCCGACGGCAATCAGAACTACGAGATCCCGACGGGCGCCGTCGAGGTCGACGCCTCCGACATCGAAGTGCTCTCGGAGAGCGCTCCGCTGCCGTTCCAGCTCGATGACCAACCGGGAGAGGAAGCTCGGCTCAAGTACCGCTACCTCGACCTGCGGCGGGAAGGACCGGGCCATGCCATCCGACTGCGTTCGCATGTGAACGCGGCCGCCCGCAGTGTCCTGGCTCACCACGAATTCATCGAGGTGGAAACGCCGACGCTGACACGTTCGACGCCCGAGGGGGCTCGCGACTTCCTCGTGCCGGCCAGATTGCAGCCCGGCAGCTTCTACGCACTGCCGCAGAGCCCGCAGCTGTTCAAGCAGCTGCTGATGGTCGGCGGTATCGAGCGGTACTACCAAATTGCTCGGTGCTACCGCGACGAGGATTTCCGCGCCGACCGCCAGCCCGAGTTCACTCAGCTGGATGTGGAGATGAGCTTCGTCACGCAGGACGATGTCATGCTGCTCGCCGAGGAGATTCTGGCCGCGCTGTGGAAGCTCGTCGGGCACGAGTTCACCACGTCCATACCGCGGATCACGTACGCGGATTCGATGCGGCGTTACGGGTCGGACAAGCCGGACCTACGTTTCGAGATCGAACTGGTCGAATGCACCGACTTCTTCGCCGACACGACTTTCCGTGTGTTCCAAGCGCCCTACGTCGGTGCTGTGGTGATGCCGGGTGGGGCCTCGCAGCCGCGCAAGCAACTCGACAAGTGGCAGGAGTTCGCCAAGCAGCGCGGCCACAAGGGACTCGCGTATGTTCTCGTCGCCGAGGACGGCACGCTGGGTGGTCCGGTTGCGAAGAACCTCACCGACGCCGAGCGTGACGGGATCGCAGCGCACGTCGGCGCGAAGCCGGGTGACGCGATCTTCTTCTCGGCTGGTTCAGTCAAGACCTCTCGCGCTCTGCTCGGTGCCGTGCGTGGCGAGATCGCCCGCAAGCTCGATTTGATCGATCCGAAGGCGTGGGCTTTCGTGTGGGTCGTCGACGCCCCGCTGTTCGAGCCGACGTCCGACGCGACCGCCAGCGGCGACGTTGCAGTCGGATCGGGTGCGTGGACGGCTGTGCATCACGCGTTCACATCACCGAAGCCGGAGTCGATGGAAACATTCGACACCGATCCCGGATCGGCACTCGCCTACGCCTACGACATCGTCTGCAATGGCAACGAGATCGGCGGGGGCAGTATCCGCATCCACCGCAAGGACATTCAGCAACGAGTGTTCGCGGTAATGGGGATCGACGAAGGAGAGGCTCAGGAGAAGTTCGGCTTCCTGCTCGACGCTTTCAGTTACGGCGCACCCCCGCATGGTGGGATCGCTTTCGGATGGGATCGAATCACCGCTCTTCTCGCCGGTGTCGATTCCATCCGCGAGGTCATCGCGTTCCCGAAGTCCGGTGGCGGTGTCGACCCATTGACGGACGCTCCGGCGCCGATCACGCCCTTGCAGCGCAAGGAATCCGGTATCGACGCGAAGCCAGAGAAGACTGACGCGAAGCCGGAGACGGACGCGAAGCCGGAGAAGTCAGACGCCGAACCGGCCTAGCAGCCGCCGACCCGTGACCGTGAGGCCCCTCGAGCATCGAGGGGCCTCACCTTGTTGTGCGCGGCCGTGATCTCGTGCGCGAGAGCGACTCAGGGGGCAGTCGAGACGGTCCCGCCGGTCAGCACTCGATACGCGTAGGTCGTGGCGATCATCGTGACCGGCACCGTGAGAATCAGTCCCAGTCCGCACAACAGCGCGCCGCCGAGGTTGAGGGCCACGAGGGTCATGAAGAGCAACGCCAGCGGCCCGGGACTCGAGGCGAGCAGACGTAGGTTCGCAGCGACCGCACCCATCGCTGACGTGCCCCGGTCGAGCAGGAACTGAAGCACGAACCAGATGGCGATGCCGAAAACGAAGCTCACGAAGATCCCGATGATGGGATGTAGGGCGCCGTTCAGAACGGCGTTGAGGACCGAGGCGACGACTGCGAACACCGTCAGATTCCCCACGTTCGGCAGGCGCCAAAACGACCCGAAGGAGGGTGTCGCACCGTCCAGTTCGAGCAAGGATCCTCGAACGAGGAGCGCGGAGGCGAAGTATCCGATGATGCCTGCCACCGAAGTGCCGACGATCATTCCGGCAGAGAGACCGTTCTCGACGAATGTGGCGTCGTAGGACGGGTCGTCGTAGGCCCCCGAGGCTGTGAGGTTGTTGAACGTCACGGCGAACAGTGCCACGTAGAAGACGAGCAGGATCGCCGCGAACAGTCCCATGAAGGCAAGCCAGGTGCCGATGTTCGCTACGAATTTCTTCCAGCCGTACGAGAGCGCTTCCCCTACCCGGAGAGTCGCGGGCTGAATGTACGTCGGCTGCGGGCTGTGGCCCCAGTGATTGCCCATCGGGGGGTACTGCCCCGGCGGGTACTGATTCGGTGGGTACTGATTCGGTGGGTACTGATTCGGTGGGTACTGGCCCGAATACGGGCCGGGCTCGTACGGTTGGTTCTCGGGTCGATCATATTGTGGATCGTGGCCGCCGCCCCCGGTCGGTTGGTCGTTCACCATGTCCCTTTCATTCGAAGTGGATCGTGCGTCGATGGACGCAGATCGCCCCGAAACCATACGACGTCCGGGTGACAATTCGATACCGGAAAGTATCGTTTCAGAGTCTGCACGCGCATCGGCCCCGAATCCGATACTTGGATTCGGGGCCGATGTCGGCGTGACGCGCGCGTCAGACAGGCGCGTTGCGCGTGGTGATCCGGTAGGCATAGGTGGAGGCGATAATCGTGACCGGAATGGTCACGAGAAGCCCTACCAAGCAGGCGATGAGGCCGAGTACGTTGATGCCGAAAAGGGCGAGCGCCAGCAGGAACAGCGGGCCGGCATTGGCGGAAATCGCCTTGAAGCTGGACTTGATCGCAGTGATCGCATCCTCGTTTCGGTCGATAACGAACTGAAGCGTCCACCAGGTCAGGAATGCGAGCACGATTCCCGGGATGATCAAGAGCACGAAACCGATGCCGACCATGATGCCGACAAGGATGCTGGCGATGATGATCGAAGCGACGTTTCCGAACTGAAAGAACGAGCCGATCGCCGGCTTGTTTCCGTCGATTTCGTGGAGAGCGCCTCTGATCAGAGCGGCATTGATCAGGTAGCCGACCACCGCGGTGACCAACGAGCCGAGGATCCTCCAGGCACTGAATGAGTCGGAGAAGTCCGAGGAAGTGTCGAATCCACCGAACACGAAACTGAGCACGATCTGGATGACGCCGGCGATGAGAACGATGCCGACCCATACGCCGGCGTTGTTCTTGAAGGTGTTCCATCCGTACGAGATGGCGTCACCGACATTCAGGGTCGGCGGTAGGCCTGCCCCGTAACCGCCGCCGTAGTTGCCGGGCGGTGGTGGGTAGTTGCCGGGCGGTGGTGGGTAGTTGCCGGGCGGTGGTGGGTAGTTGCCGGGAGGCGGTGGGTAGTTGCCACCCGGTGGTGGGTAGTTGCCGGGAGGCGGTGGGTAGTTGCCACCCGGTGGTGGGTAGTTGCCGGGAGGCGGGGGGTTGTTGCCACTCGGCGGTGGGAAGTTGCCGGGCGGATTCTGTGGGTACTGAGGGTTCTGTGGGTACTGAGGATTTTGTGGGTACTGGGGATTCTGGGGCTGGTTCGGATCGGGACCATCTTGCGGACCGTCCGGTGGGTTCACGCTCACGATGCCTCTTCTCGTCGGTGGTGCGCCTCGTGCACTTGAGAGGATTGTGCACGCATGGAGCGCGTCGGGCACGTCTATCGATGGTGAATTCTCGGGTGAGAACGCGAAAACGGACCGTCGACGGTGTCGACGGTCCGTTCTCTGTCCGCTTTGTCGAGCGTGGTGCTCGCTTTGGCTAGGTCGTGACGACCTGTGTTCCACCAGCGATCTCGTCGTGCTTTCCCTGCTTGGTCGGGCTGGAATTGATCGTGACGGCGATAACGATGTACGCGACGATCACGAGCAGACCACCGAGCAGCGGCACGATGTTGAGCAGCATGAACGCGTTGCGCTTGGCGGCCTCGGCCTGTGTCGGGTTGCCGCCTGCGGCGCCGAGGGTACGAAGACCGAGAATCTGCTTGCCGAACGTCTGTCCGCGCGAGGATTCGAAGTACACGAAGTACGCGAACCCGAGCACAGCCGTCGCCAGCCCGAAAATGACCTGGCCGACGAACCCGTCCGGGGCGATCGCCCAGATGATGGCCGAGACGATTGCGATGATGACGCCGTCGATCAGGCGAGCCAGGAAGCGCATGCCCAAGCTACCCGGCTGCACGCCGCCGGGTAGCTGTGATCCCATCCCGTACCCTGCGTTGCCCGAGACGGGTGGCGGCGGGTAGTTGCCCGGGGGCGGGTAGTTTCCGGGCGGTGGGTAGTTGCCTGCGGGATTCTGCGGATATTGCGGCTCGTTCGGGTCGGCGCCGTACTGCGGTCCGTTGGGTGGGTTCACACTCACGAAAATCCCCTTGACTGACTTTGTTGTGCTTGCTGGTGGACGTCTGTAGATTTCGTCGCCGAGCGAACATCACCGGGCCGAGTGTGTCAAGGCCCCATGACGGCTCGGCGAGTGTTTTTCCCGACTCTACTCGCCGAGCGGTCACGAGCAGGGACCTCTAAGGTTGGTGGTTCTTACCCATACCGGGACACGATAGGGGCTCGCCGTGGGCATCAAGGTGGCACTCGAACACCGCACCAGCTATTCATTCGATCGCACGGTGCAGATCTATCCACACGAGATTCGGCTGCGCCCAGCTCCTCACTCGCGCACCCCGATCGAGGCTTACTCGCTGAAGATCGAGCCGGCCGAGCACTTCGTCAACTGGCAGCAGGACGTGTTCGGAAACTTCCTTGCCCGAGTCGTGTTTCCGGAGCGCACCGACCATATGTCCATCACCGTCGGGTTGGTGGCCGACATGGCTGTGATCAATCCACTCGATTTCTTCGTCGAGGACTGGGCGGAACACTACGGATTCGAGTACGAAGCGGAGGATCTGCCGGACCTCGAACCCTATCTGCGGCCCGTCGACGAAGGCGAAGCCGGCTCCGGCCCGGGACCTGTGGTCACGGCGTGGGTCGAAAAGCTGGAGGCTGCTGTTCGCGAACGCGGTGACAAGCTGCGCACCATCGACTTTCTGGTGATGGCAAATCAAGCGGTACTCGGTGACGTCGGATACTCGGTACGGATGGAGCCGGGCGTGCAATCGCCCGATCACACGTTGACCACAGCGGTCGGTTCTTGTCGCGATTCCGCGTGGCTGCTGGTGTCCATCCTCCGGCAGATGGGTCTCGCGGCGCGGTTCGTCTCCGGCTACCTCGTCCAACTCGCATCGGACATCAAGTCTCTCGACGGTCCGTCCGGGCCCGCTGAAGACTTCACAGATCTGCACGCCTGGACCGAGGTGTACCTACCCGGAGCGGGATGGGTCGGCATGGATCCCACGTCCGGCCTGTTCGCAGGCGAGGGACACATTCCCTTGTCTGCTACCCCGCACCCCTCCACGGCCGCTGCGATCTCCGGCGCCACAGGCAAATGCAAGGCCGAGCTGGACTTCGCCAACACCGTTGTGCGCGTGCACGAGGACCCACGCACCACGCTGCCGTACACCCGTGAACAATGGGCGAGCGTAGTCGAGGCTGCGACCCTCCTGGACCAGAAGATGGCCGCGCAGGACATCAGACTCACAGTCGGCGGCGAGCCGACATTCGTGGCGATCGAGAACCAGGAAGCCGCGGAATGGAACACGACCGCAGATGGCCCGCACAAGCGCCTCCTCGCCAGCGCACTTGCCGAGAGGTTGCGCACCATCTACGCGCCGGACGGGTTGGTTCAGCGAAGCCAGGGCAAATGGTATCCGGGTGAACCGTTGCCGCGGTGGCAGGTCGGACTGTTCTGGCGAACCGATGGTGAATCGCTATGGCGCGATTCAGATCTGATCGCCGATCCCTGGTTGCCGGAGGACAAGCGCCCTGACCCGGTCGAGAACGCGGCGTCGGGCGAGCTGGTTCGAAGCCTGGTCGAGGCACTCGGGCTGCCGGACGAACAAGCCCGGCCCGCATACGAAGACCCATTGGTTCGGTTGCTCGAACTGGTTCGACAGCCCTACGGCGCCCCGCCCGTCGACGACGGCGATCTCGAGCCGGGTACCGACTCCGCCGAGTCCAGGGCGGCGCTGCTCGCTCGTCTTGATTCGTCGACCGATCAGCCCGCCGCCTTCGTTCTCCCGATCAGCCGAAAGGCCGACGGAACGGGCTGGCTCAGCGCAGACTGGACGCTTCGCCGCGGCCGAATCGTGCTGCTGGAGGGTGATTCTCCGGCAGGTCTGAGGCTCCCGCTCAGTGCGATCTCCTGGGTCGGCGGCCCACCGGAGAATCCGTCGGATCCCACCGAGGCGAAGCAACCGTTGCCGGTGCATCAGCTCACCCAGCGGCCGCCGCGACCGGTCGATCCTGCGCACGCCCGCTACGCGCGTTTGGTCGAATCCAACGCTGCTGGACGGTCCAGCGTCGGCGGCGATGCGGTGACCGCTCTCGTCGCGGAAGTTCGCGATGGAATTCTGTATGTGTTCATGCCTCCGATGGACCGTCTCGACGACTTCGCCGAACTGGTCGAGAGGGTGGAGAACGCGGCGTCCGCCATCGACACGCCGGTGGTGATCGAGGGATACGGTCCGCCGTCCGATCCGCGCATCCAAACACTGACGGTGACACCGGATCCGGGTGTCATCGAGGTCAATGTCCAGCCGTCGTCGTCGTGGGCCGAACAGAACGACTTGATGGAAACCCTCTACCGCGAGGCGCGTCTGTCGCGGCTGAGCACCGAAGGTTTCGACAACGACGGCACCACGCGCGGTACAGGCGGTGGCAATCACATTACCCTCGGTGGCATCACGCCGTCGGATTCGCCGGTCCTACGACGGCCGGACCTGTTGGTGTCGCTGCTCACCCATTGGCAGCGTCATCCGTCGCTGTCGTACCTGTTCTCGGGGCGATTCATCGGCACCACGTCTCAGGCGCCCCGCGCCGACGAAGGCCGCGAGGAGGCACTGTACGAACTCGAGGTCGCGTTCAGCGAGATCGACAGGCTCACCGGTCCCGACCGCGCGGCATCTCCGTGGGTGGTGGACCGTGCGCTGCGGCATCTGCTGACCGACATCACCGGCAACACACATCGAGCCGAGTTCTGCATCGACAAGCTCTACAGCCCGGACAGCACGCGCGGACGGCTCGGACTGCTCGAACTCCGCGGTTTCGAGATGCCCCCGCACCATCAGATGGCGATGGTTCAGTCGCTGCTCGTTCGCTCGATGGTGTCGCGGTTCTGGGACACCCCGTTGAAGGCGCCGCTGATTCGGCACGGTGCCAACCTGCACGGCCGGTACATGCTGCCGCACTTCGTCATTGCAGACATCGGACGCGTGGCCGAGGATTTGCGCGAACACGGCATCGAATTCGATACCAGCTGGCTCGACCCCTTCACGGAGTTTCGCTTCCCGCGGATCGGCACCACGGTCATCGGTGACGCCGAACTCGAACTTCGCGGTGCCATCGAGCCATGGAACACGTTGGGGGAGGAGTCGACGTCATCGGGGACGGCCCGCTATGTCGACTCCTCGGTCGAGCGTGTTCAGGTGCGAATTGCCGGCGCGGACGAGGGCCGCTATCTGGTGACGTGCAACGGAGTTCCGGTGCCGATGTTGCGCACCGAGCGCCAGGACGTTCATGTGGCCGGTGTGCGGTACCGGGCCTGGCAGCCGCCGAGCGCATTGCACCCCACCATCGAAGTTCAGTCTCCGCTGCGATTCGACCTTGTGGAGAAGCAGACCGGCCGGGCGCTCGGTGGCTGCACCTACCATGTGGTCCACCCGGGTGGTAGGTCCTACGAGGGACCTCCGGTCAATTCCGTGGAGGCCGAGGCGCGTCGGAACGGACGGTTCGAGGAGGGCGGGTTCACCGCAGGCAAGGTGGACATAGCAAGATTGCTCGAGATGCATGCTCGACAGTCGATCGATGTCGCGGCCCCGGGAATGCTGGATCTCCGTCGTACGGGCGTCCATTCCAGGTAGCGACAAAGGTCGAACAACGAGTCGAAACACCGGTGACGACCATCGGGCTATTTCTGGGATCCACTCGTCGGTGGCCCTGAATCGGCACGTCGGTCGCCCGACGGAAGGAATGACGACTCGATGGTTCCCGTGGATGCGGTCGACTCCGGCGCCCGCACGGACCCCAGCTCCCACACGGCTTCCGGTCCGTTGCCCAGCGCGTCCGCGCAGGTGATTGCCGACTATCGCAACCGACTCGGCGGGTTCGTCGGCGGACGACCGCGTTATGACGAACTGCTGGATTCGGACGGTGCGCTGCGTCCGCAGTGGACCGAACTCGTCGGCACGCTCGACGCTGCCGGACCCGAGGGCGAGCGCGTCCTGCAGTCCCGCGTACGCCGGATTGTCGACGACCACGGCATCACCTACAACCCGGTTCCCGCGGACGGCTCCGACGGTGTCGTCGCGCCGGTGCGGTGGGGGTTGGACGGGCTTCCGCTGGTTCTGTCCGCCGACGACTGGAAGCTGATCGAGGCCGGACTCGTGCAACGATCCCGGTTGCTCGACGCTGTGCTGACCGACCTCTACGGTCCGATGGATACCGTGCGGCGCGGCCTCATCCCCCCGCAGTTGGTGTTCGGTGACCCTGGGTACCTGCGGGCCGCGCACGGGATCACCATCCCTGGGCCCCACCAGCTTTTCTTGCATGCCGCCGATGTCGGGCGCAGTTCGGACGGAAGCTTCCGTGTCGCAGGGGACCGGACACAGGCCCCGTCGGGGATCGGATATGCGCTCGCTGATCGACGCGTGATGTCCCGGGCGACACCCGAGTTGTTCCAGGACACCAATCCGCGGCCGCTGTCGACGTTCGCCCGCGCTGTGCGGCTCGCTCTGATCGATGCCGCACCTGCCGCGGCAGAAGACCCTGTGGTGGTGGTTCTGTCTCCGGGATCGCACTCCGAGACTGCATTCGACCAGGCGTATCTGGCAACCGTGCTCGGTTTTCCGCTTGTCGAGAATGCCGACCTGGTGGTACGCGACGGTTGCCTGTGGATGCGGTCGTTGGGGACATTGAGGCGGGTCGACGTCGTGCTGCGCCGCGTCGACGCCGACTTCACGGACCCGCTGGACCTGCGGCCGGACTCGCGGTTGGGGGTCGTCGGCCTGGTGGAAGTGCTCCGTCGAGGCGCGGTGAGCGTGGTGAACACTCTGGGCAGCGGCGTTCTCGAGAACCCTGCGCTACCGACGTTGCTGCCTGCGCTGAGCCGCGCTCTGCTCGATGAGGACTTGCTGCTGGAATCGACACCCTCGATGTGGGGAGGCGCGCAGAATGGTCTTTCCCACCTCACTGCACGCATGCGGTCGCTGGTCTTCCGGTCCGTGTCCGACCACGAGGTGGTCGTCGGACACGACCTCGACGACGCCGCCGCAGACCGATTTCGGCGCCGCTTGGCAGCCGAACCGTGGAAGTGGGTCGGCCAGGAGACCCCGGAGTTCTCCACATCCCCATCGGGATCGGGATCCGGGGGCAGAGACATCGGCGTGGCCGAGGTTGGTTTGCGACTCTTCAGCGTCGCGCAGAGCGTCGGATACACACCGATGGCCGGCGGTCTGGGACAGGTACTTGTCACTGAACCGGTCGCCGAACCGCTGATCACGGTGGCATCGAAGGACGTGTGGGTCCGCTCGGCCCATCGGGTGACACCGGCGGACTCCGCCCCGCACACCCCGCCCGCGAAGGCGGAGGAACTTCCGCATTACGCAGCCGCCGCCAACGTCGATGTCGTGAGCTCGCCGCGTGTGCTCGGTGATCTGTTCTGGCTCGGTCGCTACAGCGAGCGAGCCGAGGATATGACGCGGCTGCTGATCGCAGCTCGGGAGAGGCACCAGGATTACCGATCGATGCCGTGGCTCGACGGTAGCGACAGCCTCCCAGTACTGCTCGAGGCGGTGACCAAGGTTTCCGGTACCGGACCAGGGTTCTACAACGAGAACGTTCGAGAGAACGCGATTGCGGAGTTCCGCTCCCTGACGCTGTCCGTCGGTCGGCTCGGCTCGCTGGCTCAATCCGTTGATCGCCTGCAGCAGGCTGCACGCGGTGTTCGAGATCAACTGTCCATCGACACATGGGCGATCCTGAGCCATATCGAGCTCGCGCTGGGCGAGTTGGAGAATGCGAGCCCCGACAACGGTGCGCAGTTGGCAGCCTCTCAGGCCGATGTGCTGCGCGGGCTGTCGGCGCTGAGCGGGTTGGCGTCGGAGTCGATGGTCCGCGACCCCGGTTGGTACCTGATGGACTGCGGCAAGCGGATCGAGCGTGGTCTGCAGCTGACGGCGCTGCTCTCCGCCACCCTGGAGCACGCTCTCACGCCGTCGACGGAACAGGCCGTCATCGACTCGATTCTGTCCGCGGCGGAATCGTCGGTCGTCTACCGTCGTCGCAATCGCGGACGCGCCAGACCTGCCGCGGTCGCGCAGCTTCTGCTGTTCGACGAGGGGAATCCACGCTCGCTGGTCTATCAACTCGACCGAATCAAACACGATCTCGGGTCGCTACCGGACGCGTCGGGAACCTCGCGAGGAGAGCAGCTGGTCGAGCAGATCGCCGTGCGACTTCGACGGGTCGATCCGGGGGATCTCGAGTCCGTGGACTCCTCGGGGCGGCGCGTCGAGCTGGTCGAACTCGTCGACGGGATTCACCGTCAGTTGCTCGAGCTCTCGAACGTGGTGCTGGCGACGCACATGGTGCTGCCGGGCGGGACGCAACCACTCTGGGGAACGGTCCGGAACCGGCGGGCAGACCGGACCGGCGCAGCACAGAACGGCGAAGGCGTATGAGCAGGAATTATCGGATTCGGCACATCACCACCTACACCTATTCGGACCGAGTGACCTCGTCCTACGGCAGGGGTTTTCTCACTCCCCGTGACATGGACGGGCAGCGCTGCATCGTCAAGTCCGTCGAGGTGGAGCCGTCTCCGACGGATCAGTCGTTCGGGGTCGATGTGTACGGCAACGAGGACGTGTATTTCCATGTGAACACAGACCACGAAAAACTCGTGGTCACTGCTGATTCGCTCGTCGAAGTCGATCCGCCCGACGACACCTCGCGCGCGCTCGGCACCGTCGGCGAGTGGCGCAGTGCGCGGCCACAGGAGCCGGGAACCTACACAGCAGAGGGGGCACGTGCCGCCGCGGTCGAATTCGTCCTCGATCTCGACTCACCCGAGATCACCGACGCGGTTCGCGATTACGCCGAGGCGAGCTTCGCCCCCGGACGCGCGTTGCGCGACGTCGTCGTCGATCTGACGCATCGCATCTTCGTGGACTTCACGTATCGATCGGGTTCGACGACTGTCTCGACGAAGGTCGCGGACGTCCTGTCGGCACGCTCGGGGGTCTGTCAGGATTTCGCGCGGCTGGCGATCGCCTGTTTGCGTTCGAAGGGATTGGCGGCGCGCTATGTGTCGGGATACCTCGCCACCGAGCCTCCGCCCGGTAAGGAGAGAATGATCGGTGTCGACGCCACGCATGCCTGGGCGGCCGTCTGGACGCCCGACGACAAGTGGCTCGCATTCGACCCCACCAACGACCAACTCGTCGACGAGCGGTACACCACTCTCGCGTGGGGACGTGACTACGCTGACGTACCCCCGCTGCGCGGTGTGATCTACACCGAGGCCGACGAGAGCACTATCTCGGTGTCGGTCGACGTTGCTCCCGTCGTGACATAGCCGGTATCGAATAGTTGCCAGGTCGGACCGAAGAGGTGGGGCGACACAGCCCAGTTCGTCGTACGGACCGGGTACCTTGGTACCCGATGACCGCAATATTGGCAGATCCTGTCTCAGAGGTAGTAGCCGCCGCTCAGCGGCTGCTCACCAGGCGCACCGGCGCATCCGTCACCCTCGTCGACCCGGTCGACCTGGGGGGCAGTGGCCAGGCAACCGTCGTTCGTGTGCGCGTGTCCGCGAATCCTTTCCAACTCCCACGCACGCTGGTGGTCAAACAGGTTCGTGACAACCCCGTCGAGAGCTCGGCGGCCGACGGCGGCGGCCAATCGGCGTTTCTGCGTGAAGCCGCGTCGTACCAGTTCGCGAATGCGCTCGCCACCGACTCCAGGCCAGGACCAGAGCTCTTGGCCTACGACTTGAGCGCCCGGTTGCTCGTACTCAGCGACCTCGGCGATGCAAGCCCCATCACGGCCCTGCTCAAGCACTCCGATGCCGCTTCGGTGACCAACTCCCTGATGGCGATGGCTCAGGCGCTGGGGCGGATGCACGCTGCGACGGTGGGCAGGGAGGACGACTTCGCCGCATTGCTGCGCCGGGTCGGGCTTCCGAACACCGCCGACGGTATTACCGCACAGATTCCCGATGCGCTCGTGGCGGTGCCGCGCATGCTCGCCGACGAACTGGGCATTGCCGAGACACCCAGTGCCTTCTTCGACCGTGTCGAACGCAGTGGTCGACTCTTCGCGCATGGGACATCGCGCGCGTTCAGCCCCTCCGACCTGTGCCCGGACAACATCATCGTCAACGACGAGGGAGTTCGCTTCCTCGACTACGAGTGGGGCGGCTTCCGCGACGCAACACTCGACATCACGTACGCGCTGGCGTCGTTCCCCGGATGCCTGTGTCACTTCGATCTCTCCGCCGAGCTGGCGCAGGCAATGATCGACGCGTGGCGCTCCGAGGTGGTCGGTATCTGGCCGCACCTGGCCGACGACACCGTTCTCGCCTCGAAGATCCTCGATGCCCAACTCATCTGGGTCTGGCTCACCACGTACTGGTTCTTGCCGAACGATCACACGCGGATCGCTGCAGCGCGGGCGCACCACCTGTCGGTTCCCCGGTCGGATGCCCTGCTGTCGCGGTGGTCTGCGCTCGTCGACCAGGCCGTCACGACCGGTGACAGCGATGTCGCCGACTTCGCTCGCCGCGTCGTTGCTGCCCTCGAAGCGAAGTGGGACCGCTGACCGACACTATGGGTGCAGGGTTCGGCGACGATGACTCGGACGAACATGGCCTCTTCGACGAGCCTGGGCAACCATCGTCTGCCGCGGACGAGCAGGACGATTGGGCCGAGCCACCCCGAGCCTTCGTGCGGCCACAGGCGCCACTAGCTGTGCGAATGCGCCCCCGCACGCTGGAGGAAGTGGTCGGTCAGGCGCATCTGCTCGCTCCCGGCGCGCCGTTGCGCCGGCTGGTCGACGGGTCGGGCGCGTCCTCGGTCATGCTGTACGGGCCCCCTGGGACAGGAAAGACCACACTCGCATCACTCATCTCCGGCGCCACCGGACGCAAGTTCGAAGCGCTCTCGGCATTGTCGGCTGGTGTGAAGGAAGTCCGGGGCGTCATCGATCTGGCGCGTCGAAGGCTCACCGCGGGCGAACAGACCGTTCTCTTCATCGACGAGGTGCACCGCTTCTCCAAGACTCAGCAGGACGCGCTGCTGGCAGCAGTCGAGAACCGTATCGTTCTGCTGGTCGCGGCGACGACGGAAAATCCTTCGTTCTCGGTGGTGTCGCCGTTGTTGTCGAGATCTCTCGTGCTGCAGTTGCAGCCGCTGAGCTCGGCCGACATCGAATTGCTGCTCACCAGGGCGGCGCAGGATCCGCGTGGACTCGACGGTGCCGTGAGTATCGACGACGACGCCATGGCGCACCTCGTGCGCTTGGCGGCCGGGGACGCTCGCCGCGCACTGACGGCGCTGGAAGCGGCAGCGGGAGCCGCGACCGGCCCGACGCTGGATCTGGCAACCGTCGAGGCCAGCGTGGACAAAGCAGCGGTTCGTTACGACCGTGACGGTGACCAGCACTACGACGTCATCAGTGCCTTCATCAAGTCCATTCGCGGATCGGACGTCGACGCAGCCCTGCACTACCTGGCGCGCATGATCACCGCGGGGGAGGATCCACGATTCATTGCGCGGCGCCTCGTCGTGCACGCCAGCGAGGATGTCGGCATGGCCGACCCGACAGCGCTGCAGACGGCGACAGCGGCCGCGACTGCGGTGCAGATGATCGGTATGCCGGAAGCGCGCCTGGCATTGGCCCAGGCAACAATCCACCTGGCCACGGCCCCCAAGTCCGGCGCGGTGATCGCTGCGCTCGGCGCGGCCATGGCCGACGTAGCGGCCGGCAAGTCGGGTTCGGTCCCAGCCCACCTGCGCGACGGGCATTACAAGGGAGCCGAGGCGCTCGGAAACGCGGTGGGCTACAAGTACCCGCACAGCGACCCCGGCGGCGTCCTGCGACAGCAGTATCCGCCGGACGAGTTGGTGGGCGTGAACTATTACGAGCCGACCGATCACGGTGTCGAACGAGAGATCGGAACTCGGGTGGGCAAGTTGCGTCGTATCGTGCGCGGTCGCTGAGTCGCTGAGTCGCTTCGTTGCCCAGTCGCTGAGCCGCTGCTCCGCGGGGACTGCACAGGTCGCTCGTGCGGGACGTTAACCTGTAGGGGTGCAAACCCATGACATCCGCAGGCGTTTCCTCGACCACTTCGTCAAGGCCGGTCACACCGAAGTGCCCAGTGCCTCGTTGGTGCTCGACGACCCCAACCTGCTGTTCGTCAACGCAGGCATGGTGCAGTTCGTGCCGTACTTCCTGGGTCAGCAGACGCCGCCGTACGCCACCGCGACGAGCGTTCAGAAATGTGTCCGCACGCTCGACATCGAGAATGTGGGAATTACCACACGACACAACACCTTCTTTCAGATGGCAGGAAACTTCTCCTTCGGCGACTACTTCAAGCGCGAGGCGATCGCGTATGCCTGGTCGCTGCTGACCGGAAGTGTCGCCGACGGCGGCTACGGATTCGATCCGGAGCGCATCTGGGTCACGGTGTATCTCGACGACGACGACGCCATCGCATTGTGGAAAGAGATCGCGGAAATACCCGACGAGCGCATTCAACGTCGCGGAATGGCCGACAACTACTGGTCCATGGGCATTCCCGGTCCGTGTGGTCCATGCTCGGAGATCTACTACGACCGCGGGCCCGAGTACGGGCGCGACGGTGGCCCGGTGGCCGACGAGGACCGGTACATCGAGATCTGGAATCTCGTGTTCATGCAGAACGAGCGCGGCCAGGGGTTCGGCAAGGACGATTTCGAAATCCTCGGACCGTTGCCCAAGCAGAACATCGACACCGGCATGGGCGTCGAGCGTGTCGCCTTCCTGCTGCAGGGCGTCGACAACGTCTACGAAACCGATCTGGTGCGCCCGGTCATCGCCAAGGCGGAGGAGCTCAGCGGTCGGCCGTACGGCGTCGATCATGCGGACGATATCCGGTTCCGTGTCATCGCAGATCACGCACGCACAGCGGCGCTGCTGATCTCGGACGGCGTGAACCCCGGCAACGACGGCCGCGGCTATGTGCTGCGACGATTGCTGCGTCGAATCGTCCGCTCCGCGCGCCTGCTCGGTGCACCGGATCAGACCATGGCGGAGCTGATCACCGTCGTTCGCGACACGATGGCCGAGTCCTACCCCGAACTCGTCACCGGATTCGACCGCATCCTTTCGGTCTCGGTCGGTGAGGAAACCGCGTTCCTGAAGACGCTCACTTCCGGATCGAAGCTGTTCGACACAGCGGCGGAGACGGTGAAGTCCTCGGGGAAGTCGACGATCGGCGGCGCCGAGGCATTCGCGCTGCACGATACCTACGGCTTCCCGATCGATCTCACGCTCGAGATGGCATCCGAAGCCGGGCTGAAGGTGGATGAGGACGGGTTCCGCGCGCTGATGGCCGAACAGCGTCAGCGCGCCAAGGACGATGCGCGTGCCCGCAAGCATGCGCACACCGATCTGTCCGTGTACCGCGATTTCGTCGATCGCGGTGCGACGGAGTTCACCGGGTTCGACGAATTGTCCTCGGAGGCCACCGTTCTCGCGCTGATCTCCGGTGGCGTGCGCGTCCCGACGGCCGTCGCCGGCGATTCCATCGAGGTGATCCTGGATCGCTCTCCCCTCTACGCGGAGTCCGGTGGGCAGATCGCCGACATCGGTACGATCAGCGCCCCGGGGCTGAAGGTCAAGGTCGAAGACGTGCAGAAGATCGCCAAGAAGGTCTGGACGCACAAGGTCACCGTCGAGGCCGGCCAGATCACCGAGGGTGACGTGGTTCGCGTCGATGTCGATCCGGCGTGGCGCAAGGGAGCGACGCAGGGGCACTCCGGCACTCACATGGTCCATGCCGCGCTCCGCGAGGTGCTCGGACCGAATGCCACGCAGGCCGGTTCACTGAACAAGCCGGGTTACCTGCGCTTCGATTTCTCGTGGCAGGGTGGCCTGACCGAATCTCAGCGCGCGGACATCGAAGCGGTCACGAACGACGCGATCGGGGCCGACTATGCCGTCAACACCTCGATCACGGACCTCGACAGCGCGAAGGCGATGGGCGCGATGGCGCTTTTCGGTGAGAACTACGGGGACGAGGTGCGGGTGGTCGAGATCGGCGGGCCGTTCTCGATGGAACTTTGCGGCGGCACGCACGTCGAGCACTCTTCACAAATCGGTCCGGTCACGCTGCTCGGGGAGTCGTCCGTCGGGTCCGGTGTCCGACGCGTCGAGGCATTCGTCGGACTCGACTCGTACCGCTACCTGGCCAAGGAACGTGCCTTGCTCGCCGGCGTCGCCTCGTCGCTGAAGGTCCCCACCGATGAGGTGCCCGCGCGAATCGAAAACCTCGTGGAAAAGTTGCGGGTCGCGGAGAAGGAACTCGAAGCCGTCAAGGCTGCGTCGGTGCTGGCCTCTGCCGGTGGCCTGGCGTCGCAGGCCGAGCGGATGGGCGTGGTCCAGGCGGTCGTCGCTCGGGCACCGGAAGGGGTCGGCGGAAATGACCTGCGGGGGCTCGCTGCCGATGTCCGTGGCCGTTTGGGCAACGATCCGGCAGTCGTCGTGCTGTTCGGATCGGTCGACGGGAAGGTTCCGTTCGTGGTGTCCGCGAACAGGGGTGCACAGGACGCCGGTGTACGCGCGGGCGAACTGGTGTCGAGTTTCGGGCCTGCCATCGGCGGACGGGGTGGTGGCAAGGGCGACTCGGCGCAGGGTTCCGGAACCAACCCGCAGGGCATCGACGCTGCCGTGGACGCTGTTCGCGCGCGTATCGCCGATGCCGCAGCGTCCTGAACCCGGGCGGCGTGCACCCGAGCGCCGCGAACCCGATCGGCCCGGTGCCGACGATCCCGGTGTCGGCAGGCGGATCGGCATCGACGTCGGGAGCGTTCGGATCGGCGTGGCATCGTCCGATCCGAACGGCATTCTCGCCACGCCCGTCGAAACGGTCGCACGCTCGAAGGTGAAGGGGCCGAATGCCCCCGACGTTGCGCGCCTCGCCGCCATCATTGCTGAGTACGAGGCCGTCGAAGTGGTGATCGGCCTACCGCGCACCCTGCGCGGTGAGAGCGGTTCGGCGGTACACGCGGCAGAGCGCTTGGCTCGCGCCATGGCCAGGCAGGTGCCCGGCGTGCCGATTCGGATGGCCGACGAGCGATTGACTACGGTGAGCGCAACGCGGGCGCTGCGCGAAAGCGGTGTCCGGGCGAAGTCGCAACGGGGGGTCATCGACCAAGCTGCAGCAGTGGCCATCCTCCAGGGATGGTTGGACGAGCGAGCCTCCCACCGTGTATCGCAACCAGAGATGGTATCGCAACCAGAGATGAGTTCGAGCCCGTCGGAACAGCCCATCCAGACGGAACAACAGGGTCGCATCCCGGAGGTCGGCGAGTGAACTACAGACGGTACGAGAACGACGCGCACACCGATCCGATCGGATATTCGGTCGGTCAGGGGAGTGAGTTCGATCGTGCGGTCGTTGCGGGGGAGCCGCGTCCCACACGGCGTGCACAGAACATCCGACGGCGTGCGGCACGAAGCCGCAAGAGGCGTGGACAACTCATCGGTGCGGTGC
Source organism: Rhodococcus sp. I2R (assembly GCF_020889545.1). Lineage (NCBI taxonomy): Bacteria > Bacillati > Actinomycetota > Actinomycetes > Mycobacteriales > Nocardiaceae > Rhodococcus > Rhodococcus sp. I2R. Next base: position 169,337 of record NZ_JAHUTG010000008.1, on the reverse strand, counting down.
TGGGGCTGGTCCTGCTCGTGGCTGTCGCAAGCGGCGGCTATTTCGTGTTCGACCGCCTCAGTGGCGGACCTGCGCCGGCCGAGGACTTCGCGGCCGGAAATGCCGGTGAGTCTGCGGTCGTCCGGGTCGACCCGGGTGATACCGCGCAGGAAATCGGAGTCGACGCCGTGGCGAAGGGTGTCGTGGCTAGCGCCGACGCGTTCATGGGTGCCGCCGTGCAGAATCCAGCGATGTCTTCCGTGCAGCCCGGCTACTACCTCGTGCCCACCAACATTCCGGCGTCCGAGGCGGTGAGCGCATTGGTCGATCCGTCCGCTCGGGTCGGCAGCGTCATCATCGCGGAGGGGCGTCAGCTGCACGATTCCCGGGATGTCAACACCGATGCCGTGAAGAGGGGCATCTACACCTTGCTGTCCGAAGCGAGCTGCATCGACCGAACCGGCGGTGGCACCCCGACCTGCATCTCATACGAGGACTTCAATGCCGCCGGCGCGAACGACGACCCCGCCGCTCTCGGTGTACCGGAATGGGCCATAGCCAGGGTTCAGGGCGTTCCCGATCGCGACCGGCAGCTCGAGGGGCTCATCGCGGCAGGCAGCTGGAACATCGATCCGACGGCTACAGCGGGGGAGATACTCGCCCAGTTGGTTTCGGAGAGCGCGCAGACCTACGAGAACACCGGCATTCTGACCGCCGGCGCCAATTCGGGGCTCGATCCATACGACACGTTGATCGCGGCGTCCCTGGTGGAACGAGAGGCACTACCGGCCGATTTCAGCAAGGTGGCGCGCGTGATCCTCAACCGATTGGCCGAGCCGCAGCAACTCGAGTTCGACTCGACGGTCAACTACGCCCTCGACACCACTGAGGTTGCCACCACGGATCTGGACCGCGCCACCGTGACACCGTGGAACACCTACGCCATGGAGGGTCTGCCCGCGACACCGATCGCCTCTCCCAGTGTGGCTGCTGTCGAGGCCGTCGAGGCACCAGCCGACGGTGACTGGCTCTACTTCGTGACGATCAACAACGCCGGCGAGACTCTGTTCACCCGCGAGTATTCCGAGCACCTGGCCAACATCGGTTTGGTCGAGGACGGATTCCTCGCGAGCGGTCGCTGACGTGCGCGCGGCCGTCCTGGGCAGTCCCATACAGCACTCGAAATCGCCCCAGTTGCATCTCGCTGCCTACCGGGCGTTGGGTTTGCGAGACTGGAGCTACGAACGCATCGAATGTTCGGCCGAGCAGCTTCCCGGTCTTGTCGAAGGTTTGGGGCCGGACTGGGTCGGGTTGTCGGTCACCATGCCGGGCAAGGTTGCGGCGCTCGGGTTCGCCGACGAGCGGACCGAGAGAGCGATCCTGGCAGGTTCGGCAAACACATTGCTACGTACACCGACCGGATGGCGAGCAGACTGCACCGACGTCGACGGCGTCCGCGGTGCACTCGACGAGGTCGGTCTCACCGATCTGTCCGGGCAGGCAGTGACCGTGGTCGGTGCCGGGGGAACATCGCGTCCTGCTGTGGTCGCCTTGGCCGGACTCGGCGCGAAGTCCGTCACGATCGTCGCGCGTTCGGCCGACCGCGCAGCCGACACCCTCGCGTGCGGCCGTGCCGCCGGACTGGACACGAGGTTCGTCTCCGTCGACGATCCCGTGCTCGCCGATGTCGCAGCGGCGTCGGCCGTCGTGGTCAGCACCGTGCCTGCCCCCGGCGCAGCACCGATCTCGACGGCACTGGCGCACGCGCCGGTGGTTCTCGACGCGATCTACGATCCATGGCCGACCCCGCTCGCGGACGCTGTCGCAGCTGCCGGCGGAACCATCGTGTCCGGCTTGGCGATGCTGCTCAACCAGGCCTACGGACAGGTCGAGCAGTTCACCGGGCAACCGGCGCCGAAGGCTGCTATGCGGGCCGCGATCGACGCGGCCTGATCGGAGCCGGAGCCGCTGCCACAGCGGCTGTTCCTCCACAGGCATCACGCTTGTCCACAGGTCGATTCCTGGCCTGCGGTTTTACCCGCGCTCGCGCTCGGTCGTATCCGACGATGCATCCTGTGACATGGAATTGCATCGTGATCTGGGGTGGGGCAGGCCTACTGGTCGGCCAGCTGACCGCGTGGACGGTCCATCGGATCACATCGTGGCGACCGGTGGGTCTGCCGCTGGTATCGGCCGGGCTTTGGGCAGCCGCGGCGGGGTTCGGCGGCGGCGCGCCCGCGCTCCTGCTCACGTGGTGGTGTGCATGTCTGATGTGTACGGACATCGCGTCGCGGCGGTTGCCGAATCAACTCACCGCCGCGGGCGCCGTCGGCGTGTCCGCGTACGCGATCGCGGTAGGGGATTTCGAGGCAGTACTGGTCGGCGGCGGTGTGTTGTTCGGCTGCTATCTCGCCGTCCACCTCCTCATGCCGCGCGCCTTCGGTGCCGGCGATGTGAAGCTCGCTTTCGCGCTCGGCGGACTCGCCGGCCTGTTCGGAACCCATGCATGGGTGTGCGCTGCACTGCTGGCGCCGCTGTTCACCGGTGTGGTCGGTCTTGCCTATCGAGCGCTTCGCCGTGCCGAGAGCTCGGTGCCGCACGGGCCGTCGATGTGCCTGGCCACCCTGCTGGCACTGACGGCTGCCGGGACGTGAAAAGATAGCGGCGTGCTGCGCTGGATAACTGCCGGAGAATCTCACGGCCCCGCTCTCGTGTCCATCCTCGAAGGCATGATCGCGGGCGTCGAAGTGACCTCCGAGGACATTGCCACTCAACTCGCCCGGCGACGACTCGGATACGGGCGAGGCGCGCGGATGAAGTTCGAGGCCGACAAGGTCACCATCACCGGTGGCATCAGGCACGGTCGGACGATCGGTGGTCCCGTCGCCATCGAAGTGGGCAACACCGAATGGCCCAAGTGGGAGCAGGTCATGTCGGCCGATCCCGTCGATGAGAGCGTGCTCGCCGATCTCGCTCGCAATTCTCCGCTGACGCGTCCTCGGCCCGGTCATGCGGACTATTCCGGAATGCTCAAGTACGGCTTCGAGGACGCGCGGCCGGTGCTCGAACGCGCCAGTGCCCGCGAAACCGCGGCCCGCGTGGCCATCGGCACCGTGGCGCGCTCGTTCCTGAAGCAGGCGTTGGGTGTCGACGTTGTCTCGCACGTGATCTCGATCGGTGCATCGGATCCATACGTCGGGCCCGCGCCCACGGGCGATGACCTCGACGCTATCGACGCGAGCCCGGTACGTGCGTTCGATCAGGCGGCCGAGGCGTCGATGATCGCCGAAATCGAATCGGCCAAGCGCGACGGCGACACGCTCGGCGGAATCGTCGAGGTGGTGGTCCACGGGCTCCCCGTCGGTCTCGGGTCCTTCGTCAGCGGCGAACGAAAGCTCGACGCTCGGCTTGCCGCCGCTCTGATGGGTATCCAGGCGATCAAGGGCGTCGAAGTCGGTGACGGCTTCGAAACGGCCCGACGCCGAGGCAGCGCGGCTCATGACGAGATCACTCCGGGGCCCGACGGTATCCATCGCTCCACCAACCGCGCCGGTGGCGTCGAAGGGGGCATGACCAACGGCGAACCCCTTCGAGTGCGAGCAGCGATGAAGCCGATCTCGACGGTGCCACGTGCCCTCGCGACAGTGGACATGTCCACCGGAGAGGAAGCCGTCGCAATTCACCAACGCTCCGATGTGTGTGCGGTCCCGGCGGCAGGTGTGGTCGCCGAGACCATGGTGGCCCTCGTACTCGCGCAGGCTGCGCTGGAGAAGTTCGGCGGTGACTCCATCGCGGAAACCACGAGCAACGTCGATCGCTATGTGAAGGGCACCGCCGCCCGGCCACCGCGATGACGCCGTACGCGGTGCTGGTGGGACCACCAGGTGCCGGTAAGTCCACGATCGGCCGCAGGGTGGCAGCGGCGCTCGGGAAAGAGCTGCTCGATACCGATGTGGCCATCGAACGCACGACGGGACGGACCATCGCCGATATTTTCGCCGAGGATGGCGTGCAGGCGTTCCGGCGAATCGAGGAGCAGGTCGTTGCGGATGCTCTGGAATCGCACACGGGCATCGTGTCACTCGGCGGGGGATCGGTTCTTTCCGAGCGAACTCGAGCGCTGCTGAAGCCTCTGCCCGTTGTCTACCTCGAGATCAGCGTTGCCGAAGGGCTTCGGCGGACCGGAGCCAACACTTCCCGTCCCCTCCTCGCGGGCCCGGACCCCCGGGCCAAGTATCAGAACCTGATGCGAATACGCCGTCCGTTGTACCGGTCGGTGGCGACGATCAGAGTGCGCACGGACGGTCGCAGTCCGGCTCGGGTGGTCGGTCAGGTGGTGACCAAGCTCGAGCAGCACCATGCCGGCTCCGGCACATGACGCCAGCGGGCAATGCCCTACAAGCACGAACAAGGATTTCACGAGTGGATGAGGTGAATCGATGACCGAACCAGTACGCGTCATGGTGGAGACAGCTGCCCCGTATCCGGTGATCATCGGCAGGGGACTGCTGACGGATCTTGTCGACGAACTCGTCGGGGTGGCAACGGTCGCCATCTTCCATCAACCTCCGCTCGCCGAGACCGCCGAGGCTGTGCGGGCAGCGCTCGCCGAAAAGGGGATCGACGCGCACCGGATCGAAATTCCCGACGCCGAGGACGGTAAGGAACTCGCCGTCGCGGGATTTTGCTGGGAGGTGCTGGGCCGAATCGGGATGACACGAAGTGATGCCGTCGTCAGCCTCGGCGGGGGAGCTGCGACCGATCTGGCCGGGTTCGTCGCGGCGACCTGGATGCGCGGGGTCAAGATCGTGCACGTCCCGACGACGCTGCTGGCGATGGTCGACGCCGCGGTCGGCGGAAAGACAGGGATCAACACCGAGGCAGGGAAGAACCTGGTCGGATCGTTCCACGAGCCGGCCGCAGTGTTGATCGACCTCGCGACACTGGAAACCGTGCCGCGAAACGAAATCGTCGCCGGACTCGCGGAGGTCATCAAGACCGGGTTCATTGCCGACCCGGTGATACTCGACTTGATCGAAGCCGATCCCGAGGCGGCACTCGATCCGTCCGGGGCAGTGCTTCCCGAGCTGATTCGACGCTCTGTCGAGGTGAAGGCCCGCGTGGTCGCCGCCGACCTCCGCGAGGCCAGCTTGCGTGAAATCCTCAATTACGGACACACCCTCGGTCATGCGATCGAGCGTCGCGAGCGGTACCGGTGGCGTCACGGCGCAGCGGTCGCCGTCGGACTGGTCTTCGCTGCGGAACTGGGCCGATTGGCGGGGCGCCTGGACGACGCCACGGCGGACCGTCATCGCACCGTGCTCGAGGCAGTGGGTCTGCCCACGAGCTATGACGCGGACGCTTTCGGGGACCTGCTCAAGGGCATGCAGTCGGACAAGAAGAACCGCGCCGGTGTCCTTCGGTTCGTCGTGCTCGATGGCCTCGCCAAGCCTGGACGACTAGAAGGCCCCGATCCGTCCCTGCTCGTCGCCGCGTACTCGGCCATCGCCAAGAGCGAGACCGATCCATCGCCGACGGGGATCATGCTCTAGCGCCGATCACCTTTTCGCGCCGACACAAAGCGAGACCCCGCGCACGCGCTGCGCGGGGTCTCGCTTTGTGTCGGAGATGAGAGTTGCCTATCGAGTCTTGCGCGGATCGCCTGCATCTGGGTCGACGGCTTGGAAGACCTCGGTGTCGGCATTGGCATCGCCATCGGACCACTGCGACCTCTGCTGCGGAGCCGACGCGGCACCGACGTGGTGGTGGTGTTCTGCGCGCACCTTGTCGCGTTCTTCGAGCTTCTTCTTCGCTTCGCGGTTGGCGAGCATGCGTCCGAAGAACACCGCTGCCGTTGCGGGAATGAAGACAAGCAGAATGGTGAACGCCGCACCCGAGGTCAGCTCGAACACCAACGTGTTCTGGCCGAGGCTGAAGTCGACGATCAGCTGGAGGAACCAGGTGATCGCGCCGGCTGTCAGTCCAGCGAAGACAGCTGCCTTCAACCACACCATTGCCAGATCCGCACTGTCGTCGGGATCCGGATTGGCGCGCCGATCTCTGATGCCGTCGAGCCCCGCCCACACGATCACGACCAGCAGCACAGTTGCCAACCCCAGCCAACGCATCTGCGATCCGTGCAGCGGCCACTGCGTCACAGCGGCCCCGAGCAGAATTCGCACCCCTACGTTGACCAGACACATTCCGATTCCGCGTACCACCCACCCTGTCATGGGGGACAGCCTATCCGTAGCTCGCCGTAGCTGTGTCCCACCCCACAAAACACGTCCCTACGCGCCGCAGCGAGGCCTCGCTGCGGCGGTACCTTGTAGCGATGGCTGTAGATTTTCGCGGCAGACGCGCCGCGCTCCGACGCATCATGGAAACCAACGGTCTCGCGTCCCTGCTCGTCACCGACCTGCTCAACATTCGGTACCTGACGGGATTCACCGGGTCCAACGCTGCGTTGCTCGTCTCGGCGCAGGATTCGCCGGTCAACGAGGACCACACCGTCGTCTGCACCGACGGCCGCTATGTGACTCAGGTGGCCGAGCAGGTGCCGGATCTACGTGCAGTCATAGATCGTGGCTCGGCTGCGTACCTCCTGCGCAGCGACGCAGCACCTCGCGCAGAGCGGGTCGGTTTCGAGTCGCACGTGGTGACGGTGGATCAGCACCTCTCCTGGACGCGGATCGACGACTCCTTGAATCTGGTTCGTAGTCCGGGCCTCGTCGAGGAGCTTCGAATGGTCAAGGACGAACACGAGATCGCACTGCTCCGCGAGGCTTGCCGGGCCGCCGACGCGGCGTTCGCGCAGCTGATCGAGCGCGGGAGCATTCGAGCCGGCCGCACCGAACTCGCCGTCGCACGCGAGCTCGAGGCTGCGATGATCGAACACGGCGCGGACGGCATCTCCTTCGAGACGATCGTTGCGACCGGCTCGAACTCCGCGGTTCCGCACCACCGGCCGACCGCTGCTGTGCTCGCGCACGGCGATTTCGTGAAGTTCGATTTCGGTGCACTCGTCGGGGGATACCACTCGGACATGACACGAACTGTCGTCATCGGTGCCGCGTCGGACTGGCAGAAGGACCTGTACGAGCTCGTGCTCCGGTCGCAAACCGCCGGACGCGAGGCCCTCGCCCCAGGGGTCGAGACTGCAAGCGTCGATGCGGCGGCGCGGTCGGTGATCACCGCAGCCGGCTTCGGAGAGTTCTTCCTGCACGGCCTCGGGCACGGTGTCGGACTCGAAATCCACGAAGCGCCGGGCATCGCCAAGTCGAGCACCGGTACACTGCAGTGCGGTGCAGCCGTGACCGTCGAACCGGGTGTGTACTTCTCCGGGCGCGGAGGCGTCCGGATCGAAGACACGCTCATCGTTCGTGACAACGGTCCTGAGCTGCTCACCATGACCAGCAAGGAACTTACTTTCGTCTGACGCACGGCGGTTCGTCCGTAGAAGAACCTACGGCCTTGGTCACGACCGAGATTCCAGACCCACTTGCGCCTACCGCGCACACGAGAACACGAGGAGACGTCAGAACCTGTGGCTTCCACCAGCGATTTCAAGAACGGCCTTGTCCTGAGCATCGACGGACAGCTGTGGTCGATCATCGAGTTTCAGCACGTCAAGCCGGGCAAGGGCCCTGCGTTCGTGCGCACGAAGCTCAAGAACGTGCTGTCGGGCAAGGTCGTCGACAAGACGTTCAACGCCGGTGTGAAGGTGGACACCGCGGTGGTCGATCGTCGCGATATGACCTACCTGTACCACGACGGAAGTGACTACGTCTTCATGGACGGGGACACCTACGACCAGATCTCGATCTCCGAAGCGACCGTCGGTGACGGCGCGCGATTCATGCTCGAGAACATGCAGGTCCAGGTCGCCACCCATGAGGATGTTCCGCTCTACGTCGAGTTGCCGGTCACCGTCGAGCTCGAGGTCAAGCACACCGACCCCGGCCTGCAGGGTGACCGCTCGACCGGTGGCACCAAGCCGGCGACACTCGAGACCGGTGCCGAGGTGTCGGTCCCGCTGTTCATCAACACCGGCGACAAGCTGAAGATCGACTCGCGCGACGGAAACTACCTGGGACGCGTGAATTCCTAGCGTGTCCCCGAAAAACTTGTCCCCGAAGAACGTGTCAGCTCAACCGACGAAGAAGCTCGGTGCCCGACACAAGGCACGCAAGCGAGCAGTCGACTTCCTGTTCGAGGCCGAGGCGCGAGATGCCGACCCCGTCGACCTCGCCAGGGAGCGCATCGAGCTCGCACGCGGCGACGACTCCATCGCACCGGTGAGCGAGTACACCCAGACGCTCGTCGGTGGCGTTGCGGAGAACCTCGACAGGCTCGACAGCGTCATCTCGGATCACCTCAACGATTGGACACTCAATCGTCTGCCCGCCGTCGATCGCGCGATCCTGCGCGTCGCGGTATGGGAGTTGTTCCACGCAGTCGATGTGCCGCCGGTGGTGGCAGTGGACGAGGCCGTCGAGCTGGCCAAGCAGTTGTCCACCGATGATTCGCCGTCTTTCGTCAACGGTGTACTCGGTCAGATCGTATTGGTTGCACCCCAGGTCCGAGCCGCAGCCGCCGCGGTGTCCTCGCGTCCGCTCGACGCCTCCGATGGTGAGATCGAGCCGGCCGACCGGGCCGAGGACGCACACGGCGGCTCCGCGACGTAATCGTGCTCACGTCGGGCGTCCCGAGTGCGTGATGAGCGGCGTGTCATTGCTAGGCTGATGCACTGTCAGACATCCTTTAACGATCCGTCCAGAGAGGCGGAGAAGGAGGTCGTAGTTTGCCTGCGCCCGATTCATCCTCCCCATCCGAGTCTTCCCCGCTCGAGTCGTCCCAGCCTCGAGCCTCTCGTGAGCTTCTGTCCGCTGCAGATGTCGGCCGGACCATCGCTCGGATGGCGCATCAGATAATCGAGAAGTCGGCGTTGGATTCCACGGATGCTCCCCGGGTCGTCCTGCTGGGCATCCCCACCCGCGGCACGTCACTCGCCGAACGCCTGGCCGACCGGATCGAGGCGTTCTCCGGGGTGCGGCCTCCGGTGGGCTCGCTGGACATCACGCTCTACCGGGACGACCTACGCGGCAAACCGCACCGCCCCCTCGAACGCACGTCTGTTCCACCCGGGGGCGTGGACGGGTCTCTGGTGGTGCTCGTGGACGACGTTCTCTTCTCGGGTCGCACAGTCCGCTCGGCTCTCGATGCGCTCCGAGATCTCGGCCGTCCCCGCGCGGTTCAGCTGGCGGTTCTCATCGACCGCGGTCACCGGGAGCTCCCGCTGCGGGCCGACTACGTCGGAAAGAACGTGCCGACGGCGCGCACCGAGGATGTTTCGGTCGAGCTGACCGAACACGACGGCCACGACGCAGTCAGGCTGTTCGACGGGAGGACGCCGCGGTGAAGCATCTGCTGTCCGTCGCCGATCTCACCGCCGAGTCCGCCACAGAACTACTCGACGAGGCCGACCGGTTCGAGCAGGCGCTGCTCGGTCGTGAAGTCAAGAAGCTCCCCACCCTGCGCGGCCGCACGATCATGACGGTGTTCTTCGAGAACTCGACACGAACCCGCGTGTCCTTCGAGGTGGCGGGCAAGTGGATGAGCGCTGACGTCATCAACGTCAGTGCGAGCAGCTCGTCGGTGAGCAAAGGGGAGTCCCTGCGCGATACCGCCATGACCTTGCGCGCGGCGGGAGCCGACGCGCTGGTGGTGCGGCACCCATCCTCGGGTGCAGCCCATCAGATCGCTGCCTGGACGGCAGGTCAGAGTGAGAGCGGTGCGCTCGGGAGTTCCGCAGGCTCCACTTCGGGCGGACCCGCGGTGATCAATGCCGGCGACGGCACGCACGAGCATCCCACGCAGGCGCTGCTCGATGCCCTTACGCTCCGTCAGCGTCTGGGTTCGATCGCAGGCAAACGCATCGGAATCGTCGGGGACATCCTGCACAGTCGGGTCGCTCGATCCAATGCGATTCTGCTCTCGACGCTGGGCGCGGAGGTCGTGCTCATCGCGCCCCCGACTCTGCTTCCGGTCGGCGCATCGACGTGGCCGGTTCGTCTCTCGCATCACATCGATGCCGAGCTACCCGCCCTGGACGCGGTGCTGATGCTTCGAGTTCAAGCGGAGCGCATGAACGGTGGATTCTTCCCATCCCCCAAGGAGTATTCGCTCACTTACGGGCTGTCCCAGAAGAGAATGGACCTGCTGCCCGAGCATGCCGTAGTACTGCATCCGGGGCCGATGCTGCGCGGGATGGAAATAGCCGCCTCGGTTGCAGATTCCCCCAGAACTGCTGTTCTGCAACAGGTTACGAACGGAGTGCACGTGCGCATGGCGGTCTTGTTCCGATTGCTCGTCGGCTCGGACGGAGGTTCGCTGTGAGTGTGCTGCTGCGCGGGGTGTTGATCTACGGGGAAGCGCCCGAGACGGATGTTCTCATCGACGACGGCCAGATCGTCGCCATCGGATCAGATCTCGATGTCGATGGTGCGGGCGTCGATGGTGCGGATGTCGAGATTGTCGATGCCGTCGGTCACATCCTGCTGCCCGGCTTCGTCGACCTCCACACGCATCTTCGCGAGCCGGGCCGAGAAGACACCGAGACGATCGAAACAGGCTCGGCAGCTGCAGCTTTGGGTGGCTTCACGGCGGTGTTCGCCATGGCGAACACCGCACCGGTCGCCGACTCCGTGGTCATCACCGACCATGTTTGGCGTCGCGGTCAGGAAGTCGGCTTGGTCGACGTCCACCCTGTCGGTGCTGTCACCGTCGGGCTGGAAGGCAAGCAACTTGCCGAGATGGCAACCATGGCAGCCGGCGTCGGCAAGGTCCGGATGTTCTCCGACGACGGCCATTGTGTCGCCGATCCGCTGATCATGCGCCGAGCCCTCGAATACTCGAGCTCGCTCGGCGTGCTCATCGCGCAACACGCCGAGGAGCCGCGGCTCACCGTCGGTTCGATCGCGCACGAAGGCCCGACGGCGGCGCGCTTGGGTCTGGCGGGATGGCCGCGTGCAGCCGAGGAGTCGATCGTCGCTCGCGATGCGCTGCTGGCCCGCGATGCGGGGGCGAGGGTGCACATCTGCCACGCCTCGACCGCGGGGACGGTGGAACTGCTGAAGTGGGCGCGTGGACAGGGCATCTCGATCACCGCCGAGGTGACGCCGCATCATCTGCTGCTGGACGATTCCCGGTTGGAGACCTACGACGCCGTCAACAAGGTCAATCCGCCGCTTCGTGAGCCCTCGGACCTCGACGCGCTGCGGCGCGGTCTCGCCGACGGCACCATCGACTGCGTCGCGACCGACCACGCACCGCATGCCGAGCAGGAAAAGTGCTGCGAGTTCTCCCAGGCCAGGCCGGGGATGTTGGGGCTCGAGACTGCCTTGGCCATCGTCGCGCAGACCATGGTCGAGCCGGGCCTGCTCGACTGGCGCGGCGTTGCGCGCGTGATGAGCGAGCGTCCCGCGGAGATCGTCGGACTCGCCGACCAGGGGCGGCCGATCGAGGTCGGTGAGATCGCGAACCTCACCGTGGTCGATCCGAAGGCGACCTGGACGGTGACCGGCAAGGGACTCGCCAGTATCTCGGACAACACTCCCTACGAGTCGATGACGTTCTCGGCCAAGGTGACCACGACGCTGCTCCGCGGCCGAGTCACTGCTCGCGACGGCATCCCTCGCACCGGGACGGAGGCCTGACCCTATGGACAGAGTTCTGATCGTCATCGCCTTTGTCATCTTCTGGATTGCGATGATCGCCCTCATCTTCTGGGGCTGGCGCGGTCGTCAGAAGCGCCAGGCCGAGACAATTGGCGAATTGCCGGAGGTGCCGGCCGATCTGGGCGCGACACTGATCGAGCCGTCGACCGGGTTGTACGTCGGCAGCACGATTGCGCCGAGCTGGCAGGACCGTATCGCAGTCGGTGACATCGGCCACCGCGCGATCGCCGAGCTTTCTCGGCACGAGCGAGGAATCCTCCTCACCCGCACCGGAGAGTCGACCATCTGGATACCGCGCGAGTCCGTGCGCGCGATACGCACCGAGCGCGGCCTTGCCGGCAAGGTCATGAGCAAGGACGGCCTCCTGGTCATCCGCTGGGAATTGCCGACAGGAACCGAAATCGACACGGGCTTCCGCGCAGACGACAAGGGTGTGTACCCGATCTGGGTACACACCGATACCGACACGAACGAATCTAAGGAGACAACCGCGTGAGCAGCGCAGTTCTTGTTCTGGAGGACGGCCGGACGTTCCGCGGCACCACCTTCGGGGCACAGGGCCGGACGCTCGGTGAAGCCGTGTTCTGCACGGGTATGACCGGGTACCAGGAAACACTGACCGATCCCAGCTACCACCGCCAGATCATCGTCGCCACGGCGCCCCAGATCGGTAACACCGGTTGGAACGAGGAAGATGGCGAAGCGGCGAGCGCGGAGAACCCCAACAAGATCTGGGCTGCTGGATTCGTCGTTCGCGACCCGGCCCGCCGTGTGTCGAGTTGGCGCGCAACCGGTTCGCTGCAGGATCAACTCGATGCTCAGAACATCGTCGGCATCGCCGGGATCGACACCCGCGCGCTCGTTCGGCACCTGCGCACCCGAGGGTCCATGCGTGCCGGTGTCTTCTCCGGTGACGCACTCGGAACCGCGGAGGAGATGCTGGAGCACGTGGTGGGTCAGGCCACGATGCTCGGCGCCGATCTAGCCGGTGAGGTGACCACCGATGTGGGCTACACCATCGAACCCGCCGGTGAAGCGCGCTTCACCGTGGTGGCGGTGGATCTCGGCATCAAGACCAACACCCCACGCATGTTCGCCGAGCGCGGCATTCGCGTGCACGTCGTCCCGTCGGCCACCAGCATCGAACAGGTGCTGGAGTTGAACCCGGACGGTGTCTTCCTTTCCAACGGCCCGGGCGATCCGGCAACCGCCGACTCGAATGTCGCCCTGACTCGTCAGGTACTCGAGCGAGAGCTGCCACTGTTCGGCATCTGCTTCGGCAACCAGATTCTCGGTCGCGCGCTCGGACGTTCGACCTACAAGATGAAGTTCGGTCACCGAGGCATGAACATCCCCGTCATCGAACACGCCACCGGTCGCATCGCCATCACGGCACAGAACCACGGGTTCGCGCTCGAGGGTGAGGCGGGCGAGGAGTTCGACAGCGACTTCGGGCGTGCGCGGATCAGCCACACCTGCGCGAACGACGGGACAGTCGAGGGCGTCGAACTGCTCGGCGGTAGCGCCTTCTCGGTCCAGTACCACCCGGAGGCTGCGGCAGGTCCGCACGACGCCGCCTACCTGTTCGATCGTTTCACTTCAGTGCTCGAGGGAGTTGACAAGTAATGCCACGCCGCAGCGATCTGGGCCACGTCCTGGTGATCGGTTCGGGGCCGATCGTCATCGGTCAGGCCTGTGAGTTCGACTATTCCGGAACCCAGGCTTGCCGGGTGCTCCGCGAGGAGGGGCTGCGCGTCAGCCTGGTCAATTCGAACCCCGCAACGATCATGACCGACCCGGAGTTCGCGGATGCGACGTACGTCGAGCCGATCACCCCGGATTTCATCGAGAAGATCTTCGCTCGGGAGGCCGCCCAGGGCCACCCGATCGACGCCGTCCTCGCGACCCTCGGCGGCCAGACAGCTCTCAATGCTGCCGTGGGACTGCACGATCAGGGCATCCTCGCCAAGTACGACGTCGAGTTGATCGGCGCGGACTTCGACGCCATCCAGCGCGGTGAAGACCGTCAGATGTTCAAGGACATCGTCGCCAAGGTCGGTGGCGAGTCGGCCAAATCGGCTGTCTGCTACACCATGGACGAAGTGCGCGACGCCGTCGACGAACTCGGCTTTCCTGTGGTCGTACGCCCGTCGTTCACGATGGGCGGGCTCGGCTCGGGGTTGGCGTACAACGACGCCGATCTGACCCGCATCGCGGGCGGCGGCCTGTCGGCATCGCCGACCGCGAACGTGCTCATCGAGGAGTCCATCCTCGGGTGGAAAGAATACGAACTCGAGCTGATGCGCGACGGTCGCGACAACGTCGTCATCATCTGCTCGATCGAGAACGTCGATCCGGTCGGCGTGCACACCGGTGACTCGGTCACGGTCGCACCGGCCATGACGCTCACCGACCGCGAGTTCCAGAAGATGCGCGACCTCTCCATCGACATCCTCAGGGAGGTCGGCGTCGACACCGGTGGCTGCAACATTCAGTTCGCGATGGATCCGGCCGACGGTCGCCTCGTCGTCATCGAGATGAACCCACGTGTGTCGCGCTCGTCGGCCCTGGCATCGAAGGCCACGGGATATCCGATCGCGAAGATGGCCGCGAAACTTGCCATCGGTTACACGCTCGACGAGATCGTGAACGACATCACCCGCGAAACACCGGCCTGCTTCGAGCCGACGCTCGACTACGTGGTCGTCAAGGCCCCGCGGTTCGCGTTCGAGAAGTTCCCCGGCGCCGACGGCACTCTCACCACGACGATGAAATCCGTCGGCGAGGCAATGTCGATCGGCCGTAACTTCACCGAGGCGTTCGGCAAGGTGATGCGTTCGCTCGAGACCAAGCGCGCGGGTTACTGGACCGGTCCGGAGGTGAAGGCAGACAGCCTCGAGGAACTGCTGCAGGATCTCTCCGTTCCGCAGGACGGCCGGATGTACGGCATCGAGAAGGCCTTCGCGATGGGTGCCACCCTCGAGCAACTGTTCGAGGCCACGAAGATCGACCCGTGGTTCCTGGATCAGTTCCAGCAGATCCACGAGCTCGGCAACGAGCTTCGCGCCGCGGAAGACTTCGACGAGGCACTGCTGCGTCAGGCCAAGTATCACGGGCTCTCCGATCGTCAGATCGCAGCTCTGCGACCGGAACTGGTCGACGAGGACGGCGTTCGAGCCTTGCGCGAGGCGCTCGGTGTCCACCCCGTGTACAAGACCGTCGACACCTGCGCTGCCGAGTTCGAGGCGAAGACGCCGTATCACTACGGCACCTACGAGCTCGATCCGTATGCCGAATCCGAGGTTGCCGAGCAGCGCGAGCGCGAGAAGGTCATCATCCTCGGCTCCGGTCCCAACCGCATCGGCCAGGGAATCGAGTTCGACTACTCCTGTGTGCACGCGGCGCAGACTCTGTCCGAGGCCGGCTACGAGACCGTCATGATCAACTGCAATCCCGAGACGGTTTCCACGGACTACGACACTGCCGATCGCCTGTATTTCGAACCCCTGACCTTCGAGGACGTGTTCGAGGTCTTCCGCGCGGAGTCGCAGTCCGGCAACGTCGTGGGCGTGATCGTGCAGTTGGGTGGCCAGACACCTCTCGGTCTCGCAAAGCGTTTGAAGGCCGCGGGAGTTCCCATAGTCGGTACCAGTCCCGAGGCCATCGACCTCGCTGAGGACCGCGGCGAATTCGGACGGGTTCTCACCGAGGCGGGGCTCCCGGCACCGAAATTCGGGACGGCGACGACGTTCGACGGTGCCCGAGAGATCGCCGGTGGCATCGGCTACCCGGTGCTCGTGCGCCCGTCGTACGTGCTCGGTGGACGCGGCATGGAGATCGTCTACGACGAGGCCTCGCTGGCCGACTACATCTCTCGGGCCACGGAAATCTCCCACGATCGACCGGTTCTGGTCGACCGTTTCCTCGAGGACGCAGTCGAAATCGATGTCGACGCCCTGTGCGACGGCACCGAGGTCTACCTCGGCGGCGTGATGGAGCACATCGAGGAGGCGGGAATCCACTCGGGCGATTCCGCTTGCGCGCTGCCCCCGATCACCCTGGGCCGCTCCGACATCGAGAACGTGCGACGCTCGACCGAACTCCTCGCGAAGGGGATCGGCGTCAAGGGTCTGTTGAACGTCCAGTACGCGCTCAAGGACGACATCCTCTACGTCCTCGAAGCGAACCCCCGTGCCAGCCGTACCGTGCCGTTCGTGTCCAAGGCTACGGCGGTGCAGTTGGCCAAGGCGTGCGCCCGGGTGATGCTGGGGGAATCGATCGCGGATCTGCGCGCGAGCGGAATGCTCCCGGCTGTCGGCGACGGCGGCACCACCCCCCTCGACGCACCCATTGCGGTCAAGGAAGCGGTTCTGCCGTTCAATCGATTCCGTCGTGCGGACGGCACCGGGGTGGACACGCTGCTGAGCCCGGAGATGAAATCGACCGGTGAGGTGATGGGAATCGACGCCGATTTCGGCACCGCCTTCGCCAAGAGCCAGACTGCGGCGTACGGATCGCTGCCGCTCTCCGGCGCAGTATTCGTATCGGTGGCCAACAAGGACAAGCGTTCGTTGATCTTCCCGGTCAAGCGGCTCGCGGACCTCGGGTTCACGATTCTGGCCACCGACGGCACCGCAGAGGTTCTGCGACGCAACGGTATTGCGTGCGAGAAGGTGTACAAGCAGTCCGGTGAAGAGGTACCCGCTGGCGAATCGACGATCGTCGACAAGATCCTCGCCGGTGATATCGCGATGGTGATCAACACCCCGTACGGCAACTCCGGCCCCCGCGTGGACGGATACGAAATCCGCAGTGCTGCGGTTGCGCAGAACATTCCGTGCATCACCACCGTCCAGGGTGCGTCGGCCGCCGTTCAGGGAATCGAGGCCGCGATCGCGGGGGACATCGGCGTGCGCTCGCTTCAAGACCTGCACGCCGCCCTTGCCGATCAGTCCAAGCAACAGAGCTCGGCGCCGAGGACATGAGCCGTCCGGGTAGCTGGTCGGAGCGTCTTCGCGCGGCGGTGGCCGCGCGGGGGCGCCTGTGTGTGGGAATCGACCCGCACCCGTCGCTCCTGGAAGCTTGGGGATTGACTCCCGACGCGGACGGTCTCGAGGTGTTCGCCGAAACCTGCGTGGAAGCGTTCGTCGGTGAGGTGGCAGTGGTGAAGCCGCAGGTTGCGTTCTTCGAGGCGTACGGCAGTGCCGGTTACGCAGTGCTCGAACGCACCATCACGGTGTTGCGGGACGCGGGCACGCTGGTGGTTGCCGATGCCAAGCGAGGTGACATCGGCAGCACGATGACCGCGTATGCCCGCACCTGGCTCGGTGCGGATTCACCGCTGTCCTCGGACGCGATGACGGTGTCGCCGTACCTCGGATTCGACTCGCTGACCGAGACCTTCGCCACCGCCGTCGACGCCGGTAGGGGAGTGTTCGTGCTCGCTCGGACGTCCAACGCCGAGGGTGCGGCCGTACAGGGCTCTGTTACCGATGGCCGGACCGTCGCACAATCGATCGTCGACGACGCGGTCGCGTGCAACGAGGACGGCACGGAGACTGTAGGGCTCGTGATCGGTGCGACTCGGGACCACGGCCTGGATCTGTCCGCGTTCTCCGGCCCGATTCTCGCGCCGGGACTGGGAGCGCAGGGTGCGCGCGCGGATGATCTCAGGCACATATTCACTGGTTCGCGAGAGCTTCTGCTGCCCAACTCCTCTCGCGGTGTGCTGAGTGCAGGGCCTTCGGTCGGAGCGTTGCAGGACGCGGCCCGGGCTCTGCGTGACGAGATCGAAACCGCGTTGGCATAGACCATCGGTTGTTCTGCTCCGGCCGCGGGGGTGGGTTAGCCATCATCGCGCCACGTGGGTACCGTCGCTATCGTTGCTGGTTATCGCTTGTCTTACAGCAGCAACGTGCACGGAGAACACTCGTGCATGTTTCATCGACGATGAGACGGAGGAAACGTGGCGCTTCCCCAACTGACCCCCGAGCAACGTGCAGCTGCGCTGGAAAAGGCTGCCGCCGCCCGCAAGGTGAGGGCCGAGCTCAAGGAGCGCCTCAAGCGAGGCGGGACCGATCTCAAGCAGGTGCTCAAGGATGCCGAGACGGACGAGATCCTCGGCAAGATGAAGGTCTCGGCTTTGCTCGAAGCACTGCCCAAGGTCGGCAAGGTCAAGGCCCAGGAATTGATGACCGAACTGGAGATCGCACCCTCGCGGCGTCTTCGCGGTCTGGGTGACCGTCAGCGCAGAGCGCTGTTGACGAAATTCGATTTCGAGGCCTGAGTAAACAGGTGACCGCGGAGGTAGCGCACGTGTCCGACAGCGACGCGTCAGCAAGCAGGAGGGGTCGGCTGATAGTGCTGGCGGGTCCCTCCGGTGTCGGAAAGTCCAGTGTTGTCCGAGTTCTGCGACGTGTGCTGCCCGAGCTGTGGTTCAGCGTGTCGGTCACCACTCGAGATCCTCGGCCCGGTGAAGTGGACGGTGAGGACTACCACTTCGTGACTGCCGACGAGTTCGATCGCATGATCGAGGCCGGCGAGCTGCTCGAGTGGGCGAGCGTACACGGCGGCTTGCATCGCTCCGGTACGCCGGCAGAACCGGTCGAACGGGCTCTGGAGCAGGGGAAACCTGTTCTGTTGGAGCTCGACCTCGCGGGAGCCCGGGCGGTGCGCGTCTCCAAGCCGGAGGCAACGCTCGTGTTCATGGCTCCGCCGACCTGGGAGGATTTGGTGCACCGGCTGACCTCGCGGGCTACCGAGGAACCAGCCGCGACGGAGCGGAGGCTCGAGACTGCAAAGGTCGAGTTGGCGGCACAGAGCGAGTTCGACACGGTGGTTGTCAATACCGACGTCGACCATTCGTGCGAAGAGTTGGTATCCTTGTTGGTCGGTAGGTCGTCAGTCGGTTGACGCCGATCATTTTCGTGGTTCGACCTTGTACCAAGCAGCGGTTTCGCAGCACCAACGATGCAATTTCAGGAGATCAACAGTGAGCAGCACATCAGTGGCCGGTTCCGACTTCGACGCGCACAGCGCTCTCCCGGCTTACGACACGCCGCTCGGTATCACCAATCCTCCCATCGACGAGCTCCTTGCTCGCACGTCGTCGAAGTACGCCCTGGTGATCTATGCAGCCAAGCGTGCACGCCAGATCAACGACTACTACAACCAGCTCGGCGACGGCATCCTCGAATACGTCGGCCCTCTGGTGGAACCGGGTCTGCAGGAGAAGCCGCTTTCGATCGCACTGCGTGAGATCCACGAGGACCTGCTCGAGCACACCGAAGGCGAATAAGACCGGTAAGGAATCAGCCGTTGCGCATAGTGGTCGGGGTGGGCGGTGGCATCGCCGCCTACAAGAGCTGTTCCCTCATTCGTAGTTTCACCGAGAGCGGCCATCACGTTCGGGTCGTGCCCACGGAGTCCGCTTTGGAGTTCGTGGGGCGCGCCACGTTCGAAGCCCTCTCGGGTAGTCCCGTCCACACGGGCGTCTTCAGCGACGTCCCTGAGGTGCCGCACGTACGTCTCGGGCAAGAAGCGGATCTGGTTGTTGTGGCGCCTGCCACGGCAGACTTGATGGCGCGGATGGCTGGTGGGCGAGCAGACGACCTTCTCACCGCAACGTTGCTGACCGCCCGCTGTCCGGTGCTCGTGGCTCCGGCCATGCACACCGAGATGTGGGAGCACGCCGCCACAGTCGCAAACGTGGCGACACTGCGCAGTCGCGGCGTCACGGTGCTGGAGCCTGCATCAGGTCGTCTGACCGGCCGGGACACCGGTGCGGGTCGCCTTCCCGAGCCCGACGAGATCTTCGGACTCGCCATGTTGTTGGCCGAGCGCGCAGACTCCCTGCCTCGAGATTTGGTCGGCCGCAAGGTCGTGATCACCGCGGGTGGCACCCGTGAACCTCTCGACCCTGTCCGGTTTCTGGGCAATCGCAGCTCCGGGAAGCAGGGCTATGCACTGGCCCGAGTCGCGGCCCAGCGCGGCGCGGATGTGACGTTGATCGCCGGTTTCACCACGGAACTGGCAGATCCCGCCGCCGTCGATGTCGTTCGGGTCAAGACTTCCCAGCAGATGCATACCGCCGTGGACAAGTTCGGACCGGAAGCAGATGCGATCGTCATGGCGGCCGCGGTAGCCGATTTCCGTCCCACCTCGATCGCCAGCAGCAAGATCAAGAAGGGTGGCGACGAGGAACCGGATTCCATTCCGCTCACGCGCAACGAGGACATCCTCGCGGGTCTCGTCGACGCGCGTCGCGGTGGCCAGATTCGATCATCCACGGTGATCGTGGGATTCGCGGCCGAAACCGGAGACGAGCACGGTGACGTGCTCACCTATGCTCGAGCGAAACTCGCACGGAAGGGCTGTGACCTGCTGGTGGTCAACGCCGTCGGCGATGGGAAGGCTTTCGAGGTCGACCACAACGACGGGTGGTTGCTCGGATCGGACGGATCGGAGTCCGCGCTCGGTGAAGGTTCGAAAGCGCTGCTGGCCGGGCGCGTCCTGGACGCAGTGGTCTCGATTCTCCCGCCCTGTCCCACCCCGCCCTGAACGCTCGTTCGACGTCTATCGGCGTCGGACCGGGCATGCGCTCGCGCAGTTCGAATGACTAAAGTCGATGTGTCTCTTTACGCCCAGGTGCGATGCGTCGGTTGCAGTGATCGGTCGTAGGCCCAACTCGAGAGGAATTTCGTGAGCAAGTCCGGTAGTCGGCTCTTCACCAGTGAGTCCGTGACAGAGGGACACCCCGACAAGATCTGTGACGCGATCAGCGACTCGATTCTCGATGCACTGCTCGCCGAAGACCCGCGGGCGAGGGTGGCGGTGGAGACGCTCGTCACCACCGGTCAGGTCCACGTAGCCGGAGAGGTCAACACCACGGCCTGGGCAGACATCCCCAAGATCGTCCGCGAGAAGGTACTCGAAATCGGATACGACTCGTCGGCGAAGGGCTTCGACGGCAACTCCTGCGGAGTGAACGTGGCCATCGGGGCTCAGTCGCCCGAGATCGCTCAGGGCGTCGACCATTCCCACGAAGCTCGTGTGGAAGGTCTGTCGGACGACGAGATCGACCGTCAGGGTGCGGGCGACCAGGGGCTGATGTTCGGTTACGCGAACACCGACACCCCGGAACTGATGCCGCTTCCCATCTCGCTGGCGCACCGACTCTCTCGCCGTCTCACCGAGGTCCGCAAGAGTGGCGTACTGCCCTACCTGCGCCCGGACGGCAAGACTCAGGTCACCATCGAGTACGACGGCGACAACGCCGTGCGCCTGGACACCGTGGTCATTTCCACGCAGCATGCTGCCGACATCGACCTCGACAACTTGCTGACGCCGGACATTCGCAACAAGGTTCTCGACTCCGTCCTGTCGGAACTGAACGTTCCGACGCTGGACATCTCGAACATTCGTCTTCTGGTCAACCCGACCGGAAAATTCGTACTCGGCGGCCCGATGGGCGACGCCGGACTCACCGGCCGCAAGATCATCGTCGACACCTACGGCGGCATGGCCCGTCATGGTGGCGGGGCATTCTCCGGCAAGGATCCGTCGAAAGTCGATCGCAGCGCGGCATACGCGATGCGTTGGGTTGCCAAGAACGCCGTGGCAGCGGGCCTCGCGGACCGCATCGAGGTTCAGGTTGCCTACGCCATCGGCAAGGCAGCTCCCGTCGGGTTGTTCGTCGAGACGTTCGGAACGGAGAAGTCCGACCCCGCCCGCATTCAGGCGGCGATCTCCGAGGTGTTCGATCTGCGGCCCGGTGCGATCATCCGGGACCTCGATCTGCTGCGTCCCATCTATGCGCAGACGGCGGCGTACGGGCACTTCGGTCGTACGGATATCGATCTGCCGTGGGAATCGATCGACAGAGCTGACAAGCTGCGTGCCGC
Source organism: Rhodococcus sp. I2R (assembly GCF_020889545.1). Taxonomy (NCBI): domain Bacteria; kingdom Bacillati; phylum Actinomycetota; class Actinomycetes; order Mycobacteriales; family Nocardiaceae; genus Rhodococcus; species Rhodococcus sp. I2R. The sequence continues at coordinate 147,718 of NZ_JAHUTG010000008.1, read as the reverse complement.
GGCGGGTCTCTGAGCCTGTCGGCGAATCGAACGAATCACGGCCGACCACCAAAGGTGTGCACCTGAGTGGGTCGGCGAGAGCGGCGGCACCCGAGCTTCCCGTAGCTCGGGTGCTGCCGCTTTTGCCGCTACCCCATCTGAACCGTGAGTTCGACTATCTTGTTCCGGCGGAATTCGACGAGGCTGCTGCCGTCGGGGTTCGGGTGCGCGTGCGATTTGCCGGCCGCCTCGTCGATGGGTTCATCGTCGGTCGGGTTGCCGCCTCCGATCACCCGGGCAAGCTGGGTTATCTGGATCGTGTGGTGTCCGCCGAGCGGGTTCTGACACCGGAGATCGTCGATCTCGTCGCAGCGGTCGCGCATCGCTATGCCGGGACCCGTGCGGATGTGCTGCGATTGGCAGTGCCGCCTCGGCACGCGAAGGTCGAGGCGGAGCCGGTGGTGGATCCGCCGAAAATCGCAGCGCCGGAGGTCGACCTGGACGCTTGGGCGTCCTACACCCATGGTGCCGCGTTTCTCGACGCCGTGGCCGCAGGCCGAAACCCGCGGGCGGCGTGGCAGGTGTTGCCGGGCGAGGACTGGCCTGCGCGCATCGCCGAGTTGGCCGGGACATGCGCGGCGTCCGGGCGGAGTGCGCTTGTCGTCGTACCCGATCAGCGTGATCTCGATCGAGTTGCAGCGGCGTGCGAGGCGGTCAACGGTACTGATTCGGTGGTTGCACTCTCGGCGGGTCTCGGTCCTGCCAAGCGGTATCGACGCTGGTTGAGCGCTCTGCGGCGCGAGGTTTCCATAGTGGTCGGAACTCGAAGTGCGGTGTTTGCGCCTGTCCGAAATCTCGGTTTGATCGTGTTGTGGGACGACGGCGACGATGGGTACGCCGAGCCGCGCTCGCCGTACCCGCACGCGCGCGAGATCGCGCTGCTGCGTGCGCATGGAATCGGTTGCTCAGCGGTGCTGGCGGGCCATGCCCGGACAGCAGAGGCGGAAGCGCTCGTGGATGCGGGTTGGGCACACGACCTCCTCGCGCCGCGTGCCGTCGTTCGCGAGCGCCAGCCGCACGTGGTTGCGCTGGCGGACAGCGACCATGCACTCGCTCGAGATCCCGGAGCGCGGGCAGCGCGACTGCCGGCCATCGCGTTCGATGCAGCACGTAACGCGCTGAAGAACGGGCTGGGCGTGCTCGTGCAGGTTCCGCGCGGAGGCTACGTTCCCTCGCTTGCGTGCGGAAAATGTCGCAATCCCGCGCGCTGCCGCCGCTGCAACGGGCCGCTCGCGCTGCCATCGGCGCCCGGGGCAGACGGTGCGGGAACGCCGACGTGTCGGTGGTGCGGCATCGCCGACGCCAATCATCGCTGCACGGTGTGCGGTTCGAGAACTCTGCGGGCAGTGGTGATCGGGGCGCACCGGACCGCCGAGGAACTGGGGCGGGCGTTTCCCGGCGTCCCGGTGCATACCTCCGGGGGCGCGACAGTGCTCGATTCGGTGGCGTCCGGCGCGAGCTTGGTCATCTCGACGGTGGGTGCCGAACCATCGACACCCGGTGGCTACGGTGCAGCGCTCCTGCTGGACGGTTGGGCTCTCCTCGGACGTGCGGACCTGCGGGCCGCGGAGGAGACACTGCGGCGTTGGATGACCGCTGGGGCGCTCGTGCGAGCCGGCGCGGACGGCGGCCGGGTGGTGGTGGTGGCGGAATCCGAGATCCCGACCGTCCAGGCGCTGGTTCGGTGGGATCCGGTCGGACACGCTCGCGCTCAGCTCGACGAGCGAATCGAGGTCGGGTTCCCGCCCGCTGTGCATGTCGCCGCCGTCGATGGATCGAGCGCAGCGATCGACGCCCTCGTGGAGGAGGCGGCGCTACCAGATGGCGTCGAGATCCTCGGACCGGTCGACCTTCCCGAGGGGCAGCGACATCCCGCGGGCGGGGGATCCGGGAGAGACGACGGTTTCGACGGCGACGTGCAGCGTCTGCTGTTGCGTGTGTCGCGCGGTTCGGGTGCCGCTCTTGCTCGCGCTCTCGCCGATGCGCAGGCGATGCGCAGTGCGCGTAAGAACACCGCGTCGGTTCGCGTGCAGATAGACCCCATCCGAATCGGCTGACCCCTCTGTGTCGACCGACTCATTGTCGTCGGCATTTTGCCGATATATCGTCAATATGTCACAACGATACGAAAGGGAAACAGAGATGGAGAGCTTCTTCGATATACCGCCGGGCCCCGGTGAAGGTGATGGCCGTCATGGACGCCACGGACACGGCCGCCGTGGTCCTCATCCGAAGCGATCTCACGGGGGACGAGATCGGCGCGGGGGACATGAGTTCGGACACGACCTCGGTCGCGGCCGAGGCCGCGGCGGCCGCGGACGCCGCGGCGATGTTCGGGCCGCAATACTGGTCTTGCTCGACGAATCGCCGATGCACGGATACGAGTTGATCCAGCAGATAGTCGCGCGGAGCGACGGTGCCTGGAAGCCGAGTCCGGGATCGATCTATCCCGCGCTTTCTCAGTTGGAAGACGAGGGACTCGTGCTCATCGAGAGGATCGCGGGCCGCAAGACAGCGCAACTCACCGATGCGGGTCGCGCCCACGTCGCGGAGCACCGCACCGATCTGGGATCCCCGTGGGACGAGGTCAAAGAGAGTGTCGGGGGAGACGCCATCGACCTTCGCGGCTTGATCGGACTGTTGATGGGTGCGGCCGGGCAGGTTGCCGCAGTGGGTACTGCGCAGCAGGTCAAGGAGGCAGGTGAAGTTCTGAGCTCCGCGCGCCGGAACCTGTACCGAATTCTGGCTGAGGAGGAGCGGCCTGATGCACCCGATTCGGGTTCGGACGACAGCGAAGCCTGAGAGAGGGCTGCACCGCCGGGCATAGTGCGGAGCAGTGGTCCCCAGGCGGTGCAGTGGTCCCTAGGATGGGTAGTTCATTGCAAGTAATCCGAGCTATCTAGTCGTGGGAGCCCACTGGTGCGAGTTGTGTTTGCAGGGACGCCTGATCCGGCGATTCCTTCGCTGGAGCGTCTGATCGATTCGGCCAAACACGACGTGGTGGGCGTGATCACTCGCCCCGACGCAGCTGCTGGGCGTGGCCGGAAGACTGGTCGCTCGCCCGTGGGAGCCCTCGCCGACAGTCATGGCATACCGGTCCTGACCCCGGCGCGGCCATCGGACCCGGATTTCCTCGGTGAACTCGCCGACCTCGCGCCCGATGTGTGCCCGGTGGTCGCCTACGGTGCGTTGCTGCCGCGCCCGGTCCTGGATGTACCCAAGTTCGGTTGGATCAACCTGCACTTCTCGCTTCTCCCGGCGTGGCGCGGTGCTGCGCCCGTGCAGGCGGCCATCGCCGCGGGCGACGACGTCACGGGGGCGAGCACCTTCCTCCTCGAAGAGGGGATGGACACCGGTCCGGTGCTGGGTGTCGTCACCGAAGTAATTCGATCCGTCGACACCGCTGGAGACCTTCTCGGCCGGCTCGCGCACAGCGGTGCCGCCCTGTTGGAAGCCACCCTCGATGCAATCGAGGGCGGTGAAGCGTCGGCCGTACCCCAGTCCGAGAACGGTGTGTCCCATGCGCCGAAGCTCACCGTCGACGCAGCTCGCATCGACTGGTCACGTTCGGCCGCATTTCTGGATCGTCATATTCGCGCGGTGACACCCGCGCCAGGGGCCTGGACGACGATCGGCGACTCCCGTGTGAAGGTATCGCCGATCACCATCTCTCCGCTCACCGACTCCGATGTGAAGCTCGAACCCGGGGCGATGCTGATTCGAAAAGACGGCGTATTCGTGGGTACGGCCACCGAGGCAGTCCTGCTCGGCGACGTGCAACCCCAGGGGAAGAAGTCGATGCGGGCCACCGACTGGGCTCGTGGTGCGCGCTTGACCGATACGGTGGTGGCGAAATGAGTGCGGAAAACAACAGAGACCGGGATCCACGCAGCGGCGGCCGATCCAGCGAGGGCAAACGCCAAGGCAATCGGGGTGCGCAGCCACCGCGGTCCAAAGGACCGCAGAGTAACCGACCGAGCCGCGGCAACGGTCCGGCGTCGGCGCCCGCAATCGACAGTGCCAGGCTGGCGGCACGCGACGTGCTCAGGGCGGTGCGCGAACGCGACGCCTACGCCAACCTGGTGCTCCCCGGACTCCTGCGAGAACGAAAACTCGACACGCGCGATGCCGCGCTTGCCACCGAGCTCGCCTACGGCACGTGTCGTGCTCGCGGGCTACTCGACGCTGTCATCGAGAGCGGATCCGGCCGAGAGGTGGCCGATATCGACGGCGGGTTGCTCGATATTCTGCGACTCGGTGCGTATCAGCTCCTCCGCACGCGGGTCGCCCCGCATGCCGCTGTTGCAACAGCGGTCGATCTGACTCGCTCCGAATTCGGCAGCGGCAAAGCTGGATTCGTCAATGCGGTGCTTCGGCGCGTATCGGAGAAGACCGCGGAGCAGTGGGTGGACGAGCTGGCTCCGAAGGCGGAGCAGGACCCGGTCGGAAGGCTCGCCTTCGAGTACGCCCATCCGCGCTGGATCGCCCAGGCGTTCGCCGATGCGCTCGGCGCCGATGCCGGTGAACTCGCAGCTGTACTCGAGGCCGACGACTCACGCCCGGCAGTGCACCTCGTAGCGCGTCCCGGAGAGATCTCTGCCGAGGAACTGGCCGTCATCACCGGCGGCGAAGAGGGGCTCTACTCGCCGTACGCGGTCTACCTCGACGGCGGTGATCCGGGCAAGCTCGAGGCCGTACGCGACGGACTTGCCGGAGTCCAGGACGAAGGCAGTCAACTCGTCGCCCGTGCACTCACGCTTGCCCCGCTCGACGGCGAGGATCACGGCCGGTGGCTCGACCTGTGTGCCGGCCCCGGTGGCAAGGCGGCTCTGCTGGGCGCGATCGCCGAGATCGACGGTGCTCATCTCGACGCGGTGGAACCGACGCCGCATCGTGCTGAGCTCGTGCGAAAGACCACCGGGGCGCTACCGGTGTCGGTTCACGTGGTCGACGGACGTGAGCCCGGTCTGGAGGGCGGCTACGACCGAGTGCTCGTCGACGCGCCCTGCACCGGTCTCGGCGCTCTACGGCGTCGTCCCGAGGCGCGGTGGCGTCGTTCGCCCAAGGATGTCGCCGGTCTGGTCACGTTGCAGAAGGAGCTGCTCGCGTCGGCCTTGACGCTGGTGCGTCCCGGAGGTGTCGTGGTCTATTCCACCTGTTCGCCGCATCTGGCCGAGACCACCGGTGTCGTCGCCGATGCTGTTCGACGCTACGGCGTCGAACAGCTCGACACCCGTGCGTTGCTCCCCGGGGTGCCGCAGCTCGGTGACGGAACGTCGGTGCAACTGTGGCCGCATCGACACGGTACCGACGCCATGTTCATGGCGGCTCTGCGCCGACCCCTCTGATTCCTGCCGGAACGCACGCCTGTCGAAGACGCTCCGTTCCGTCCCATTAGGCTGTTCACTCGTGGCAGCTCCGATGATCGCACCGTCCATTCTCTCCGCCGACTTCGCACGGTTGGGGGCCGAGGCCGACGCAGTGGCCGGCTCCGACTGGCTGCATGTCGACGTCATGGATGCCCACTTCGTTCCCAACCTGACACTGGGATTGCCGGTCGTGCAGAGTCTGCTGAAGGCAACAGACATCCCACTCGACTGCCATCTGATGATCGAGGATCCCGCGCGGTGGGCGCCGCCGTACGCCGAGGCAGGGGCCTACAACGTCACCTTCCACGCCGAGGCGACCGATGACCCGATAGCGGTGGCCAAGGATATCCGCGCAGCCGGCGCCAAAGCCGGTCTCAGTGTCAAACCGAACACCCCCATCGAGCCGTACCTCGAGATCCTTCGCGAGTTCGACACTCTGCTGGTGATGAGCGTCGAACCGGGCTTCGGAGGCCAATCCTTCATGCCCGAGGTGCTGAGCAAGGCCCGCCTCGTTCGCAATCTGGTCGATTCGGGTGAACTCAGGCTCATCGTCGAGATCGACGGCGGAATCAACGCCGATACCATCGAACAGGCCGCAGAGGCCGGGGTCGACTGCTTCGTTGCCGGGTCGGCTGTCTACGGAACCCAGGACCCGGCCGCAACGGTTCGCGCTCTGCGCGCGCAGGCAGCGGGAGCATCCAGGCACCTGTCTCTCTGATGAGCGAGGTGACGCTCGACCAGGCGACAGTGAACGAGGCGATGGCAACAGCCGTCGACGCGTCCGAGGCCGCCCGCGGGCGAACCAGCCCCAATCCGCCGGTCGGAGCAGTCGTGCTCGACGCCTCCGGAAACGTCGTCGGGGTGGGATCGACGCGTCCACCCGGCGGACCCCACGCCGAGGTCGTGGCGTTGCAGCGGGCTGGGGCCGCGGCGCGCGGCGGCACGGCTGTGGTGACACTCGAACCGTGCAACCACACCGGCCGAACCGGTCCGTGTTCGCGTGCGCTGATCGAGGCGGGCATCGCGCGAGTCGTCTACGCCGTCGCCGATCCGAATCCGCTGGCCGAGGGCGGCGCACGTGCCCTCGCCGAGGCAGGCGTGCGCGTCGAAGCGGGGGTGGGGGCGGATCGGGTCGAGCGCGGCCCGCTTCGGGCCTGGCTGCACAAGCAGCGCACTGGTCGGCCCCTCATCACACTGAAGTACGCGGCGAGTCTGGACGGTCGGAGCGCCGCCGCGGACGGCACTAGCCAGTGGATCACCGGCCCCGACGCGCGCGAGCACGTGCATACACAGCGCGCGAAGCTCGATGCCATCGTCGTCGGCACTGGGACCGTGCTGGCGGACGATCCACTTCTGACAGCCCGCTTTCCCGACGGTTCCGATGCCCCTCATCAACCGGTGCGAGTGGTGGTCGGACTCCGAGAGATCCCCGCCGACGCCCGGATCCGCAATGCCACGGCACCGACGGTGTTCTTGCGTACGCGCGAGGTGCAGACCGTGGTCGCCGCGCTCGCCGACCATACCGAGGTGCTCGTCGAAGGTGGTCCGCAGTTGGCCGGTGCGTTTCTCGCTGCAGGCATGGTCGACCGGATCGTGGCATACATCGCACCGGTCGTGCTGGGATCGGGCACATCCGCGCTGGAGAATGCCGGAGTCGGAACAATCGCCGATGCGCTGAGGTTTTCGATCGAGAGTGTCGAGCCGATCGGTTCGGACATCGTGATCAGTGCGGTGCCCGCCCCGCCGAAAGACCTCGCCCCGCCGAAAGACCTCGCCCCGCCGAAAGACGTCGCTCCAGCGAAATAGGTCGCAACGACGTGACATGGAAGACAGCGAGCCGATTCGGTTTCGTCGAACAGGAGTGTGGAGAGATGTTCACCGGAATAGTCGAAGAGCTAGGCGAGATCGTCGGCGCCGAAGCACTCGTTGATGCGGCCCGGTTCACAGTAAAGGGGCCGATCGTCACCTCCGATGCGCGGCACGGTGATTCCATCGCCGTCAACGGCGTGTGTTTGACCGTCGTGGAGGTGTCGGCCGAGGGGTCGTTCACCGCCGATGTGATGCAGGAAACATTGAACCGGTCGAGTCTCGGACGGCTCGAGATCGGCAGTCGGGTCAATCTCGAGCGGGCGGCCTCGTTGGGCAGTCGGCTCGGGGGCCACCTCGTGCAGGGGCACGTGGACGGAACCGGTCGAGTCGTGAGTCGGTCGCCGTCCGAAAACTGGACGGTGGTACGAATCGCCATGCCGACCTCGGTGGCCAAATACGTTGTCGAGAAGGGCTCCATCACCGTCGACGGTGTGTCGTTGACAGTGTCCGGACTCGGCCGCGACAGCGACGGTGACAACAGTCACTGGTTCGAAATCTCGCTGATACCGACCACGCTCGACCTCACTACGCTCGGCCGCGCCGAGGTGGGAACACCGGTCAACCTCGAGGTCGACGTCATCGCCAAGTACGTGGAGCGGCTGCAGACCCTCGCCGCGGAGTAGGTATACCGGAAAGTACTGTTGTGGGGTATCCGCATCGCTGTGTGGTCGCGCCGCCGTCTCATCGCGGTGTGTTCGCCTGCCGAGTCAGGGTGCGGAACGGGACGTATGGAGCGTAGGACGTGACAAGGTTCGACAGTATCGAGCGTGCGGTCGCCGACATAGCCGCAGGCAAAGCCGTAGTGGTCGTCGACGACGAGGATCGTGAGAACGAAGGCGATCTGATTTTCGCTGCGGAGAAGGCGACACCGGAACTCGTGGCGTTCATGGTGCGCTACACATCCGGCTACCTGTGTGTCCCGCTGTCCGGTGACGATTGTGATCGCCTGGGTCTGCCGCCGATGTACTCCACCAATCAGGACAAGCACGGCACCGCGTACACCGTGACGGTGGACGCGCGTGAGGGCATCGGCACCGGCATATCTGCCTCGGATCGGGCGGCGACCATGCGGTTGCTGGCCGACGCAGACACCGGCGCCAACGACTTCACTCGACCTGGGCACGTGGTACCGCTCCGCGCCAAGGACGGCGGAGTCCTGCGTCGCCCGGGACACACCGAAGCAGCTGTCGACCTGGCACGCATGGCCGACCTACGTCCGGCCGGCGTCATCTGTGAGATCGTCAGCCAGAAAGACGAAGGCGCGATGGCTCAGACCGATGAGTTACGCGTATTCGCCGATGATCATGATCTGGCCCTCATTTCCATTGCCGATCTCATCGCGTGGCGAAGGAAGCACGAAAAGCACGTCGTTCGCGTCGCCGACGCCCGAATCCCCACCTCCCATGGGGTCTTCCGAGCCGTCGGTTATCAGAGCGTCTACGACGAGGTCGAGCACGTCGCGCTGGTCAAAGGTGACATACCCGGGCCCGACGAGGATGGCAGCGATGTTCTCGTGCGCGTGCACTCCGAATGCCTCACCGGTGACGTGTTCGGATCGCTCCGCTGCGACTGCGGACCACAGCTCGACGCCGCACTCGAGATGATTGCGCACGAAGGTCGAGGGGTCGTGCTCTACATGCGAGGTCACGAAGGTCGCGGGATCGGACTTCTGCACAAGTTGCAGGCCTACCAACTGCAGGACGCCGGGTCGGACACCGTGGACGCCAACCTGCAGCTCGGACTGCCCGCCGACTCACGTGATTACGGAATCGGCGCACAGATCCTCGTCGATCTCGGTATCTCCTCGATGCGTCTGCTCACCAACAATCCCGCCAAGCGCGTCGGCCTCGACGGATACGGTTTGCACGTGACGGAACGCGTGCCTATGCCGCTGCGCGCCAACGCCGAGAACTTGACCTATCTCCGTACCAAACGTGACCGCATGGGCCACGATCTCATCGGACTCGAGGACTACGAAGTGAACTCCGCAGCCGACTTCGACGCAGGCACCAAACCGTGAGCGGCGAGGGCGAACCCCAGCTGCAGCTCGACGGCGCTGCCGATCTGAAAGTGGCGATCGTGGCGGGCCAGTGGCACCGCACCATCTCCGACGCGCTGTTGGAGGGCGCCAAGAGAAGAGTCGAGCAGGCGGGTGTCACCGACATCACCGTGGTGCGAGTCGCAGGTGCCATCGAGCTACCGGTGGTCGCGCAAGCGCTCGCCAAGTCCAATGATGCGGTCATTGCGCTGGGTGTGGTCATTCGTGGTGGCACACCGCACTTCGAGTACGTGTGCGACGCGGTCACAGCGGGACTGACACGCGTCTCACTCGACGAGAGCACCCCCATCACCAACGGTGTTCTGACCACCGACGACGAGCAGCAAGCCCTCGACCGTTCCGGTTTGCCGGGATCCAAAGAGGACAAGGGCGCTCAGGCTGCCGCTGCCGCGATCGACACAGCCCTGACGCTGAAGCACCTTCGTCGGCCGTGGACGGACCAGGAGTTTCGATGAGTGCCGAGGCGCAGTGGGACCTCGAGGTCCGTTCCAAGAAGTCGGCTCGATACGCGATCGCGACAGCCGTGGTGCTGTTGATCAGTCACCTTGCGGTCGCTTTTCTGTTGCGGATCACACCCACGGGTGTCTACTTCCGGACAGCGGACCAGATCGCGCTGGCCGGTTTGGGCGTGCTGATGGCCTCGTTGGCGTTGCTGCTGACGCGACCGCGTATCCGAGTGGGGCCAGCGGGCGTTGCGGTGCGCAACATATTGTCCGAGCGCCTCATCGAATGGGACCTCGTTCAGGGGCTGTCTTTTCCTGAAGGTGCGATCTGGGCCCGCGTCGACATCCCGGACGACGAGTTCATCTCCGTGATGGCCATCCAGGCCAATGACAACGATCACGCGGTGGCCGCTGTCCGCGCGTTTCGCTCCTTGGAGAAGAAGTACGCGGGGGCGCAGTCGTGATCGATTGCGCGCGGAACCTCGTCGGTGGCTGCGACTAGCCTGGAATTCGTGTCCGACCCAGCTACATATCGTCCGGCAACCGGAACCATCCCGGTCGAGCCCGGCGTCTACAAGTTTCGCGACCCGCACGGGCGCGTGATCTACGTCGGCAAGGCCAAAAGCCTGCGCAGCCGACTGAACTCCTACTTCGCGGATATCGCTTCCCTGCATCCGCGTACCCGGCAGATGGTCACTACCGCTGCCTCCGTCGAATGGACGGTCGTCACCACGGAAGTGGAGGCGCTGCAACTCGAGTACAACTGGATCAAGGAGTTCGATCCCCGGTTCAACGTCCGCTATCGGGACGACAAGAGCTATCCGATGCTCGCGGTCACCATGAACGAGAAATATCCGCGGTTGTTCGTCTATCGGGGTCCGCGCCGCAAAGGCGTGCGCTACTTCGGGCCCTACGCGCATGCGTGGGCGATTCGCGAGACCCTTGATCTCCTCCTGCGGGTGTTTCCGTCGCGCACGTGCTCGGCCGGGGTGTTCAAACGGCACCAGCAAATCGGGCGACCGTGCTTGCTGGGCTACATCGACAAGTGCTCGGCGCCCTGCGTCGGGCGTGTCACCGCCGAGGAGCACCGAACCATCGTCGAGAACTTCTGCGACTTCCTGTCCGGCAAGACGGACAAACTGGTCCGGCAGATCGAGAAGAAGATGCAGGACGCGTCCGAGGATCTCGACTTCGAGACCGCGGCGCGGCTCCGGGACGACGTCGGCGCGCTGCGGAGAGCGCTCGAAAAGCAGGCTGTGGTTCTCGGCGACGGCACGGACGCAGATCTCGTTGCCTTTGCCACCGACCCGCTCGAGGCGGCAGTCCAGGTCTTCCACGTGCGCGGTGGACGCGTTCGCGGCCAGCGTGGCTGGGTGGTGGAGAAGGCCGGCGAGGTCATCGAACAGCAGCACGACGACCAATCGGACCTGCCGGCTCTCGTCGAGCAGTTCCTCACACAGTTCTACGGTCAGGAAGCGGCGCTGGCCGTGCAGTCACCGAACGCCGAGGACGGGAGTTCCAACGCGGTGCCGCGTGAAGTTCTCGTACCGGTGCTGCCCGGCAATGCCGAGGAGGTGCAACAGTGGTTGTCGGCACTGCGCGGCTCCAATGTTCAACTCCGAGTGCCACAGCGCGGTGACAAGAAGGCTCTGGCGGAAACGGTCGAGCGCAATGCCAAAGAAGCGTTGCAGCAGCACAAACTCAAGCGTGCCGGCGACTTCACGTCGCGGTCGGCGGCGTTGCAGGGCATCCAGGAGGCCCTGGATCTCGATTCGGCGCCCCTGCGAATCGAGTGCATCGACATCTCCCACGTTCAAGGCACCGATGTGGTGGCCTCGCTGGTCGTATTCGAGGACGGCCTACCGCGCAAGAGTGACTACCGGCATTACGCAATCAAGGAGGCGGCCGGCGACGGCCGCTCCGATGACGTCGGCAGCATCGCCGAAGTGACACGTCGTCGTTTTCTGCGGCACACAGCGGAGTCGGGTGCGTCGACGCTGGGTGACGCCCTTTCCGGTGGTGACCTGGCTCCGGAGGCCGCATTGGATCCGCAGACCGGACGCCCGCGACGGTTCGCGTACCCGCCGAACCTGTTCGTCGTGGACGGCGGCGCACCACAGGTCGCTGCGGCCGCTGAAGTGCTGGACGAGTTGGGTATCACCGACGTTGCCGTGATCGGTCTGGCGAAGCGTCTGGAAGAGGTGTGGGTGCCGGGGGAATCCGACCCGGTGATTCTGCCGAGAACCAGCGAGTCCTTGTACCTTCTTCAACGAGTCCGAGACGAAGCACACCGGTTCGCCATCACGTTCCACCGCAGCAAACGGTCTCGCCGCATGACGGCCTCTGCACTCGACTCGGTTCGCGGGCTGGGTGAGGCTCGTCGTTCCGCGCTCGTAACGCATTTCGGATCTGTTGCGAAACTCAAGCAGGCGAGCGTCGCCGAGATAACGGAGGTGCCGGGGATCGGGGCGACCACCGCGAAGGCCGTCCTGGAGGCCCTGGGAGCGGGCGACCCGGAGGTACTGGGAGCGGGCGATCCGGAGGTACTGGGAGCGGGCGACCCGGAGGTACTGGGAGCGGGCGATCCGGAGGTACTGGGAGCGGGCGACCCGGAGGTACCGGAAGCCAGCGACCCGGGTTCCGGCACACCTGTGCCGGTGGTGGGGGATGATGGTGCCCGATACGACCGGACTCGACTTCTCGGGGATGCTCGCGATGGTGGGGGCCGGCACGAGACAACTTCGACAGGGCAGGCTGTGACGTGAGCGAATCGGATGTTCGGCGCACCGAGCTGCGGCCGGAGCCGACTGGAAGCGGGGACCGCACGAAGTCGGGGGAGATAGAGGTTGCTCTGGTCACAGGGCTCTCGGGTGCGGGGCTGCGGACTGCCGCGATGGTCTTGGAGGACCTGGGGTGGTATGTCGCGGACAATCTGCCTCCCGAATTGATCTCGAAGATGATCGATTTGGGGTTGGAGTCGCAGCCACGGATCGAGCGGCTCGCGCTGGTGATGGATGTACGAAGTCGTTTGTTCACCGGTGATCTGGGCTGGGTCGTCAAGGAACTGGAGTCCAAGGGCGTTCGAAACCGTGTGTTGTTTCTGGACGCGTCCGACGCGGCGTTGATTCAACGTTTCGAGTCCAATCGGCGCAGCCATCCTCTGCAGAACGACGGCCAGGACGGCACTCTGACGGAGGGTATCGCGGCGGAGAGAATCCGTTTGGCGCAGGTCAAGGCGGTCGCTGATGTAGTAATCGACACGACGTCGATGTCGGTTCATCAGCTTCGTCGCAAGATCGAGGCGTCGTTCAGTGGGTCTGACACCGTGATGATCGGGGTGACTGTGCAGTCGTTCGGCTTCAAGTACGGGCTGCCGATCGACGCCGATCTGGTGTGCGACGTGCGTTTTCTCCCCAATCCACACTGGGTTCCGGAGTTGAGTGCCCATACCGGACGCGAACCGGCGGTACGCGACTATGTGCTCGGTCAGGATGGGGCGCAGGACTATCTGGAGACTTATCATCATCTGCTGCGGTTGACCGTCGAGGGCTACCGGCGAGAAGGAAAGAGCTACATGACGGTGGCGGTCGGTTGCACGGGAGGTAAGCATCGCAGCGTGGCGATGTCCGAGGCGTTGGCGACAATGCTGGATGCACACGACGACCTGTCGGTGCGGGTGCTGCACCGAGACGTGGGTCGCGAATGACCCTGCGACCGACCAACGATGCACTCGCGCAGCCGGCGCCGGGCGGAGCCGACGGGGTGCCTGTCGAGCGACGGCAATTCAAAGCCGTGGCGCTCGGGGGTGGACACGGGCTGTACGCGACACTCAGTGCGGTGCGAATGCTTGCCTCGGACGTCACAGCCGTGGTGACCGTCGCCGACGACGGTGGCTCGTCGGGTCGCCTCCGGACCGAGCTCGGCATGCTTCCGCCCGGGGATCTTCGGATGGCGCTGGCGGCGCTGGCGTGCGACGAGCCGCGGACGCGAATGTGGGCCGATGTCATGCAGCATCGTTTCGGTGGTTCCGGGGCGCTGGCGGGGCACTCGGTGGGCAATCTGATTCTTGCTGGGTTAACCGAGGTGCTGGGCGATACGGTGCTGGCACTCGACGAGGCGGCGCGGCTGCTGGGGGTCGCCGGCCGAGTGGTGCCGATGGCGCCGATTCCGCTCGACATCGAAGCGGATGTGTCCGGACTCGAAGAAGATCCGCGTGTCAGCAGGGTCATTCGGGGGCAGGTGGCGGTGGCCACCACGCCAGGCAAGGTACGTCGGGTGCGGTTGATGCCGTCCGAGCCGCCCGCGACACCGGAAGCCGTCGAGGCTATCGAGGCGGCCGACCTGGTTGTTCTGGGTCCGGGTTCGTGGTTTTCGAGTGTCATTCCACACGTTCTGGTTCCGGAACTGCTGGCCGCGCTGGACCGGTCGACGGCGCACAAGGTGCTGGTGCTCAACCTGGCACCCGAGCTCGGCGAAACGACCGGATTCTCTGCGGAGAGGCATCTGCACGTACTCTCCCAACACGCGCCTGATTTCAGAGTCGACCACATCGTGGTGGACTCTGCCTTCGTGCCTCAGGGGGGCGAACGCGACCATCTCGCTCGGGCCGCGTCGCGTCTCGGAGCCGAAATCGTCTATGTCGACGTTGCTGAATCAGGTTCTCACGCTCATCATTTCGGAAAGCTGGCTGCGGCACTCGGTAGCATCGTCACCTCGGGTGACGACACCGCGACTGATGTGCCGCGCAGAGAGGGGATCACTTCGTGGCCATGACAGCGGAGGTGAAGGACGAGCTGAGCAGGCTCGTGATCACTCAGGTCAGCTGCAGGCGAGCCGAGGTGTCGGCGCTCCTGCGTTTCGCCGGAGGGCTTCACATCGTTGCGGGACGAGTCGTCGTGGAAGCCGAGGTCGACCTCGGGTCCATTGCACGGCGGTTGCGTCGTGAAATCTTCGATCTGTACGGATACTCCTCCGACGTGCACGTCCTGAGCGCAGGAGGTTTGCGAAAGAGCTCTCGTTACGTGGTGCGTGTGGCCAAGGACGGTGAGGCCCTCGCGCGCCAGACGGGGTTGCTCGATATGCGCGGCCGGCCCGTACGCGGGCTCCCCGCGCAGGTGGTAGGCGGTACGGTCGGCGACGCTGAGGCGGCGTGGCGGGGCGCGTTTCTGGCGCACGGATCGCTGACCGAACCGGGCCGGTCCTCAGCTCTGGAAATCAGTTGTCCGGGCCCCGAGGCCGCTCTGGCCTTGGTGGGTGCGGCCCGTCGACTCGGCGTGGCAGCGAAGGCGCGCGAAGTCCGCGGAACCGATCGGGTGGTGGTGCGCGACGGCGAGGCCATCGGCGCCCTGCTCACTCGGATGGGCGCGCAGGACACCAGGCTGGTGTGGGAGGAGCGCCGCATGCGCCGCGAGGTTCGTGCGACCGCGAATCGTCTCGCGAACTTCGACGACGCCAATCTGCGTCGTTCGGCCCGCGCCGCGGTGGCTGCCGCTGCACGCGTGGAGCGGGCATTGCTGATACTCGGTGAGGACGTGCCGGATCATCTGGCCGCGGCCGGTGCGTTGCGAGTGCAGCATCGGCAGGCCTCACTGGAAGAGCTGGGTCAGCTTGCAGACCCGCCCATGACCAAAGACGCGGTGGCCGGACGAATTCGGCGGCTGTTGTCGATGGCCGATCGGAAGGCCAAGGACACCGGTATCCCCGATACCGAGTCGGCGGTCACCGCTGAACTGCTCGACGAGGCGTGAGTGTGCGGCAACGGGTGACGCGCGCGCTGGCGCCGCTCGACCACTAGGGTGGAAACCGCATGTGGGGACGTACCCGCGTGCTGAGCACGACCATTGATTCACACAACTTTCAACAACTTAGGAGCGAACAGTGACGATCCGGGTAGGCGTGAACGGCTTCGGCCGCATCGGACGTAACTTCTTCAGAGCGGTCGATGCGCAGAAAGCACTGGGCACCACCGACATCGAGATCGTGGCTGTCAACGACCTGACCGACAACGCGACGCTCGCTCACCTGCTGAAGTACGACTCCATCCTCGGCCGTTTGCCGTACGAGGTTTCGCTCGACGGTGACGACACCATCGTCGTCGGCGACCAGCGCATCAAGGCCCTCGCGCACCGAGGCCCGTTGAACGAGCTTCCCTGGGGCGAGCTGGGCGTCGACGTCGTAGTCGAGTCCACCGGAATCTTCACCGATGCCGCAAAGGCCAAGGGACACCTCGAAGCCGGCGCCAAGAAGGTCATCATCTCGGCTCCGGCCAAGGGTGAGGACATCACCATCGTCATGGGCGTCAACGACGAAAAGTACGACGGCAGTCAGAACATCATCTCCAACGCCTCGTGCACCACCAACTGCCTCGGCCCCATCGCCAAGGTCCTCGATGACGAGTTCGGCATCGTCAAGGGTCTGATGACCACGATCCACGCGTACACCCAGGACCAGAACCTGCAGGACGCTCCGCACGCCGACCTCCGTCGCGCCCGTGCCGCCGCGCTGAACATCGTTCCCACCGGCACTGGTGCAGCCAAGGCAATCGGCCTGGTTCTCCCGCAGCTGCTCGGCAAGCTCGACGGTTACGCACTGCGCGTGCCGATCCCAACGGGCTCGGTCACCGACCTCACCGCGAACCTGAAGAAGTCGGCCACCGCCGACGAGATCAATGCCGCGATGAAGGCTGCTGCAGAGGGCCCGCTGAAGGGCATCCTCAAGTACACCGATGCACCGATCGTCTCGTCCGACATCGTGACAGATCCCCACTCCTCGATCTTCGACTCGGGCCTGACCAAGGTCATCGACGACCAGGTCAAGATCGTGTCCTGGTACGACAACGAGTGGGGCTACTCCAACCGCCTCGCCGACCTCATCGGTCTCGTCGGAAAGTCTCTCTGATCACATGGCAGTCAAAACTCTGCAAGACCTGATCGACGACGGCGTCTCCGGTCGCCCGGTGCTCGTTCGTTCGGACTTCAACGTCCCGATCGAGAACGGTGTGATCACCGATCCGGGCCGGATCGTCGCGTCGGTGCCGACACTGCAGGCGTTGCTCGATGCCGGTGCCAAGTTGATCGTCACCGCGCATCTGGGTCGCCCCGACGGCAAGCCCGACGCCGCGTACTCCTTGGCGCCGGTCGCGTCGAAGCTCGGTGAACTCCTGGGTCGACACGTCCAGTTGGCCGGCGATGTCGTCGGTCAGGACGCTCAGGCGCGGGCCGAGGGTCTCACCGACGGAGACGTGCTGCTGCTCGAGAACATCCGTTTCGATGCTCGCGAAACCAGCAAGGACGACGACGAGCGCGCGCAGCTGGCTGCCGAGCTGGTGGCACTGACCGACGGCGAGGGAGCTTTCGTCTCCGACGGTTTCGGTGTGGTGCATCGCAAGCAGGCGTCCGTGTACGACGTGGCGCAGTTGCTGCCGTCCTACGCGGGCGGTCTGGTTGCCACCGAGGTCGAGGTCTTGAAGAAGCTCACCGAGACCCCCGAGCGTCCCTACGCGGTCGTCCTCGGCGGCTCGAAGGTTTCGGACAAGCTGGCGGTCATCGAGGCCCTGGCGCCCAAGGTCGACACCCTCGTCATCGGTGGCGGCATGTGCTTCACCTTCCTGGCGGCACAGGGATTGAAGGTCGGTACCTCGCTCCTGCAGGAGGACATGATCCCCACGTGCAAGGACTTGCTGGAGCGGTTCGGTGACGTCATCCATCTCCCCAAGGATGTCGTCGTTGCCGATTCGTTCTCCGCGAGCGCGGAGGCGAAGACGGTGCCGTCCTACGAGATCCCCGACGGGTGGATGGGCTTGGACATCGGTCCGGAGTCGGTCGACCGTTTCGGAACGGTGCTCCGCGCGGCGAAGACGGTGTTCTGGAACGGGCCGATGGGTGTGTTCGAGTTCGAGAAGTTCGCAGCCGGTACCAAGGGGCTCGCCGAGGCGATCGTCGGAGCCACCTCGAAGGGCGCGTTCAGCGTTGTCGGGGGCGGAGACTCGGCGGCGGCCGTTCGAGCGCTCGGCCTGCCGGACGACGGTTTCTCCCACATCTCGACCGGGGGTGGCGCGTCGCTCGAATACCTCGAAGGCAAAGCGCTTCCCGGTCTCGCAGCTCTGGAGGGCTAGAAAATGGCACGTAAGCCGCTCATCGCCGGCAACTGGAAGATGAACCTCAATCACCTCGAAGCTATTTCGTTGGTGCAGAAGATCGCCTTCTCGTTGCCCACGAAGTATTTCGACAAGGTGGATGTCACCGTCATCCCCCCGTTCACCGACATCCGTAGCGTCCAGACGTTGATCGAGGGTGACAAGCTACTGCTCACCTTCGGCGCCCAGGACCTTTCGGCACACGATTCGGGTGCATACACCGGCGAGGTGAGCGGGTCCATGCTCGCCAAGCTCGGCTGCACGTTCGTCGTCGTCGGGCACTCGGAGCGCCGTACCCACCACAGCGAGGACGACGCGACCGTCCTCGCCAAGACGAAGGCCGCGCTGAAGCACGATCTCACTCCGATCGTGTGCATCGGCGAGGGACTCGATGTCCGTGAGGCGGGGGAGCACGTCGCCTACAACGTGGCGCAGCTACGCGGATCGCTGAGTGGGCTCTCCGCGGAGGACATCGCCAAGGTCGTCATTGCGTACGAGCCGGTGTGGGCAATCGGTACCGGCCGTGTCGCCAGCGCGTCGGATGCGCAGGAGGTGTGCTCGGCGATCCGCGAGGAACTGAAGACTCTCGCATCGGCCGAGGTCGCATCAGGCGTCCGTGTTCTCTACGGCGGGTCGGTCAACGCCAAGAACGTCGGCGAGATCGTCGGCCAGCCCGATGTGGACGGCGCGCTCGTCGGAGGTGCGTCGCTCCAGGCGGACCAGTTCGCGACGTTGTCGGCCATTGCTGCCGGCGGACCTCTACCCTGACCGACATGCCCTGACGCAGCATTGCTGCGTTGAGAAGCTGACCCTAATCGGACTGCTTCTTACGTGCCCGTCGTACCTGCCGCGCCGTCACCCCCGAGGTGGTGGCGCGGCAGTGTTCGTCGTACGGGTACGCTGACACAGGTTGTGAGCTGAATCGATGTGAGGCGGATATGGCACTGTTCCTGGATATTCTGCTGGTTATCACCAGCCTGGCGCTGATATTGCTGGTGCTGCTGCACCGCGGCAAGGGAGGTGGCCTGTCCAGCCTGTTCGGTGGTGGTGTTCAGTCGTCGCTCTCCAGCTCCACCGTGGTGGAGAAGAACCTCGACCGTCTCACTGTCTTCACCGCTGTCGTGTGGTTGATCGCCATTCTCGGTATCGGCTTGGAGATCAAGTACTCCTGACCCGATAGGGCTCGGTCCCGGACTGCGCCTGGGTAGATGTTCGACGATAATCGTCATATGAGCAAAACCCCTTCCGAATCGGCTGGATCTCCCGCGTTCGTCACTCCCACGACCCGGGGCCGGGAGCTGACGGAGCCACTGCGCGAGGACATTCGCTACCTCGGCGGGATTCTCGGCGATATCGTTCGCGAACACGAGGGCGAGGATGTCTTCGATCTGATCGAACGCGCCCGCGTCGAATCTTTCGCAGTGCGCCGCGCCGAGGTCGGTCGCGACGATTCGCTCGGCATCTATGCCGACCTCGAGATCGCAAGCGCGATTCCATTGATCCGCGCATTCAGTCACTTCTCCCTGCTCGCGAACCTCGCCGAGGACCTTCACCGAGAGCGTCGTCGGGCGATACATCTGCAGCGCGAGGACCCGCCGCAGGACAGCAGTATCGATGCCACGTGGCTCAAGCTGGACGCTGCCGCGCTCACGCGTGAGCAAGTGGTCGAAGGTCTGACCGACGCCCTGGTCTCGCCGGTCATCACCGCCCATCCGACTGAGACACGTCGGCGCACGATCTTCGACGTCCAGTCGAAGATCACCGAACTGATGCGTCGCCGGGAGGTGGCAGCAGCGACCTCGACTGGCCTCGCGTCCACCGAACTCGCCGCCGTCGATGTTCAGATCAGGCGACAGATCCTGACGCTGTGGGAAACAGCGTTGATTCGTCTGTCGCGCTTGCGAATTCAGGATGAGATCGAGGTCGGGCTGCGGTACTTCGAGACTTCACTGTTCGAGGTCATCCCCGCCCTGAACGCCGACGTGCGCGCAGCGTTACGCCAGCGGTGGCCCGAGGAAGACCTGCTGTCGAGGCCGATTCTGCGCCCAGGATCGTGGATCGGCGGCGATCGCGACGGCAATCCGAACGTCACGGCCGACGTTGTCCACACGGCGACCCATCAGGCCGGCCACGTTGCGTTCTCGCACTATCTCGAGGAGCTGGTCGCTCTCGAGAAGGAATTGTCGATGTCTGCTCGGCTCGTTGCCGTCACAGACGAACTTCTCACGCTTGCAAGCCATTCCGGTGATCCGAACGACAAGCGAGACGACGAGCCGTACCGGGTGGCAGTACGGGGTGTCCGAGCCAGGCTGACCGCTACCGCGGCCTCCGTGCTCGACTCGGTTCCGGTGGCCGGGTTGGAAATCGGATCGACGCCGTATTCGACACCCCAGGAAGTGCTCGACGACCTCGACACGCTCGACCGGGCGCTGCGGGCGGACGGTGACGCGCTGATCGCCGACGACCGACTGCTCTCGCTGCGTCGATCGGTCGAAACTTTCGGCTTCCATTTGCAGGCGCTAGACATGAGGCAGAACTCCGAAACCCACGAGATCGTGGTCGCGGAAATGTTGGCCTGGGCCGGGGTACATGCCGACTATTTGTCGCTGGACGAGGACGAGCGGGTGGCTGTCTTGTCCCAGGAGTTGTCCACGCGGCGACCGCTCGTCGCGCTTGACGCCGAACTGAGCGAGTTGGCCGTCAAAGAGCTGGGGATCGTTCGTGCCGCCAAGATCGCAATCGATCACCTGGGGCCGGAGACCATTCAGAACTACATCATCAGCATGTGCCAGTCGGTCAGCGACATGTTGGAAGCGGCGGTGCTGCTCAAGGAAGCGGGCATTCTCGATCCGGGTGCGGACGGGTCCGCGCCGACCTCGACGGTCGGTGTGGTTCCGCTCTTCGAGACGATCGAGGATCTGCAGCAGGGCGCGAACACCCTTGTTGCGACTCTCGATGTCCCGGTCTATCGGGCACTGGTCGCCGGACGCGGCATGAATCAGGAGGTCATGCTCGGATACTCCGACTCCAACAAGGACGGTGGCTACCTGGCAGCGAACTGGGCGCTCTACCGTGCCGAGCTGGACTTGCTGGAGGCCTCACGCAAGACCGGAATCAGATTGCGGCTCTTCCACGGCCGCGGCGGCACCGTCGGTCGCGGCGGCGGCCCCAGTTACGACGCGATCCTTGCGCAGCCTCCGGGGGTGGTCCAAGGTTCGCTGAGGTTGACCGAGCAGGGCGAGATCATTGCTGCCAAGTACGCAGAACCGTCGATGGCGCGCCGCAATCTCGAGTCGCTCGTGGCCGGAACGCTCGAGTCCACGTTGCTCGACGTCGAGGGTCTCGGAGACAGCGCCGAGCCCGCGTATGCGGTGCTCGACGAACTGGCGGAGAAGGCGCGTGCCGCGTACGGCAGGTTGGTCCACGAAGAACCCGGGTTCGTGGAGTATTTCCGGACGTCTACACCGGTGGCGGAGGTGGGCGAGCTCAACATCGGCAGTCGCCCGGCGTCGCGGAAGCCGACCAACTCGGTGTACGACCTCCGTGCGATTCCTTGGGTGATGTCGTGGAGTCAGTGCCGCGTGATGCTGCCCGGTTGGTACGGGACAGGGTCTGCGTTCGAAGAATGGGTCGACGGCGACGACGCCAAGCTTGCTGAGCTCACCGAGCTCTACCGGAAGTGGCCGTTCTTCCGGACCGTGCTCTCGAACCTGGCACAGGTGATGGCCAAGTCCGATCTGGGGATCGCCGCACGTTACGCCGAATTGGTGCCGGACGAAGAGCTGCGCATACGGATCTTCCGGATGATCGAGGAAGAGCACGCGAGAACCATCGAGATGTACCTGAGGATCACCGGGTTCTCGCGGCTTCTCGAGGACAATCCGGCGTTGGAGAGGTCGGTGCACAACAGGTTCCCGTACCTCGAACCGCTGAACCAGATGCAGGTGGAAATGCTGCGCCGCTACCGTGCGGGCGACGAGGACGAACGAGTCAAGCGAGGAATCCTGCTCACCATGAACGGCCTTGCGACTGCCCTTCGCAACAGCGGGTAGCTCACCTCTCGTGCGGTGTGATCTTTACGCCGCGGGAACCGCACAGGGCCCCGCGGCGTAAAGATCAGATAAGGGTGAATCGACCGCATGGGGGCTCTCGAGATGGTGCAATGCGCGAACAGTGTTCAAGCGTGGCGTGACAGGACGGCGTACCGCAGCTGCTGGCGTCGAGGTCGGGGTGGGCGGGTCAGCCGCCATGATGGCGGGGGAGTGCCCGGGACACCTGTGCCCCCGAAGCCTGTGCCCCCGACACTTGTGCCCCCGAAACCAGTACCGCAGAAGCCGGTTCCTCATCAGCCGGTGGCTGTCGAGCTCTGGAACAAGGATCTCAGGCAGAGTCGGGCTTCGGACGACGGCGGCGCCGATTCGGTGTAGTTCGAGATCGGTGTAGTTCGAGATCGGTGTATCTCGCAATCGGCGCCGCGCACAGCCCTGGGCCGTCAGTCGTTGCCGAGGTGGGACGCAGCGCCCGAGTCGAGGAACCACACGGTGGATTCCGAGCCTGTTGCGCCCGCGGACGGAATGTCGTCCGGATCGGCACCCCCTACGGCGGCGGCGACGGCCTCCGCCTTCCCAGTTCCTGCTACCAACAGCCACACATGCTTGGCTCGTCGAATTGCAGGCAGGGTGAGCGTGATTCGAACTGGCGGCGGCTTGGGGGAATCCTCGACCGCCACGACGTAGTGGACCTTCTCGCGCACCGCATCGGTATGGGGAAAGAGCGAGTTGATGTGTCCTTCGCCGCCCATTCCGAGGAGGTGGATGTCGAAGGCAGGCGTGTGCTCTCCGTCCGAGTGCGACCCCAGTATCTGGGCGTATGCGGCGGCGGCGACATACGGGTCGTTTCCGTGCGGGCCGTCGGATGCTGCCATGCGAAACACACGATCGGGATGGATATCCACATGGTCCAGGAGCGCCTCCGACGCCTGCACCTCGTTTCGCTCCGGGTCACCGCCCGGGAGGAAACGTTCGTCGCCGAAGTAGATGTCGACGTTGGCCCAGTCGATGGAGCCCGAGTCTTTTCGTAGTTCTTCTAGCAGCGAGATTCCGGTGCCACCGCCTGTCAATACGATCGACGCCGAGCCGCGTTCTTGCTGAGCTGCTGTGACAACATCGACGAAGCGAGACCGTGCCGCATCGACGAGAGCCTGCGAATCCAGGTACTGCAATACCGAAGTCTTACTCATAGCTCACTTTCGCCAGTCCGTTCAGGGCCAGTTCGTAGATGTCGTCGGTATCGAGACGGCGCAACTCCTCGGCGAGACACTCGCGTGTTCCGCGTCGGGCGAGGGCCACTTCGGAGTCGGGCTGGCCGGTGCGTCGCAGTGTCGCGGTCTTTCCGGTCTGAGGTCGGGTGAGGGAGATGCTCGTGGTCCGGCGTTGCAGCTCGACCTTCAGCTCGCCTGTTCGGCGATGCACTTCGATGCCGAGTTTGGCGGCGAGCCACCCGGCGAGGATGTCGAGGGCCGGTTCCTCGGCCAACCCCGAGACGGTGGCCGATACGACGTCCTCGTGAGGTGCTTGGTCGAGCGCCGTGGCCAGGAGCCCGCGCCAGTAGGTGATTCGACTCCACGACAGGTCGGTGTCACCGGCGGTGTAACTGGAAAGCCTGCTCTTGATCGCCGCGGTGGTGTCCGGTGCGTTCGTGGCGTCGGTGATACGACGCTTGGCCAGGCGGCCCAGCGGGTCTTTCGCCGGCACCTCGGGAGCTTGGTCCGGCCACCAGACAACGATGGGTGTATCCGGCAACAGAAACGGAATCACGACGCTGTGTTCGTGATCGGCCAGTTCGCCGTTGAGACGAAGCACGACGACCTCGGAGGCACCGGCGTCGCCACCGACACGGATCTGTGCGTCCAGGCTCGATTCGGCCGTCCGATCACCGTGGGTCAGCACGATGACACGGCAGGGATGCTCGCGGCTTGCTTCGTTCGCAGCCCTGATCGCTCGCTCGGCTCTGTCGTTGTCAGAACTGGCGACGATAAGAGTGAGCACCCGACCGATGGTGACTGCGCCACCCGACTCGCGTAGCTCGACCAGTTTCTTGCCGACCTTGGCGGTCGTGGTGGCGGGAATGTCGACTATCACGGCCTTCTCCACTCTCGTCCGGTTCGATGCATCATTTCGTCGCCGGAGCTCGGGCCCCAGGTCCCGGCTTCGTACGGCTCGGCAGTGCCACCTGCTGCCCAGAAATCCAGGATGGGGTCGAGGATCTTCCAGGACAATTCGACCTCGGCGTTCACCGGGAACAGCGAGGGTTCACCGAGCAATACGTCGAGGATCAACCGCTCGTAGGCCTCCGGCGAGGACTCCGTGAATGCTTGCCCGTAGCTGAAGTCCATGCTGACATCGCGGACCTCCATACTCGAACCCGGCACCTTCGAACCGAAGCGCATGGTGACGCCCTCGTCCGGCTGAACTCGGATGACGAGCGCGTTCTGCCCGAGTTCCTCGGTCATGGTGGCGTCGAAGGGCAGGTGTGGAGCCCGCTTGAAGACCATGGCGATCTCGGTGACCCGCCGTCCCAGTGCCTTGCCGGTTCTCAGATAGAACGGCACGCCGCCCCAACGTCTGGTGTCGACCTCGAGGGTGATGGCCGCGTAGGTCTCCGTGCTGGACTCGGAGTCGAATCCTTCTTCTTCCTTGAGACCGCTCACCTTCTGGCTACCCTGCCAGCCTCCGGTGTATTGCCCACGCGCTGCCGTTTCCTCCAGTGGCTCCGCGAGTTTCGTCGCCGAGAGCACTTTGATCTTCTCGGATTGGAGTTCGGACGGGCTGAAGCTGACGGGCTCTTCCATCGCGGTGATGGCGAGCAATTGCAGCAGATGATTCTGAATCACATCGCGCGCTGCGCCTATCCCGTCGTAATACCCGGCGCGCCCTCCCAGTCCGATGTCCTCGGCCATGGTGATCTGGACATGGTCGACATAGTGCGCATTCCAGATGGGATCGAAGAGCTGATTGGCGAAGCGCAACGCAAGAATGTTCTGGACCGTCTCCTTGCCCAGGTAGTGATCGATGCGGAAGACGGTGTCCTCCGGGAAGACCCTGTTCACCACCGCGTTGAGTTCCTTGGCGCTCTGCAGATCATGACCGAAGGGCTTCTCGATGACCACGCGCCGCCACTTCTCGGCGTCGCCCTCGGCCAGCCCCGAACGTGAAAGCTGTTCGAGCACAACCGGGAATGCCCCGGGCGGGATGGACAGGTAGAAGGCATGGTTGCCGGCTGTACCGCGAGTTTCATCGAGTTCGGCCAGCGTCCGTGACAGCTCGTCGAAAGCCTCGTCGTCATCGAACGACCCCTGCACGAAACGGAAGCCCTCGGCGAGCGTGCTCCACACTTCCTCGCTGAATGGAGTGCGCGCATGATCGCGAACTGCGTCGTGCACGACCTGCGCGAAGTCCTCCTTGCCCCACTCACGGCGTGCGAACCCGACCAGGGCGAAACCGGGGGGTAGGAGCCCCCGGTTCGCCAGGTCGTACACCGCAGGCATGAGCTTCTTGCGAGCAAGATCTCCGGTGACGCCGAAGATGACCAGGCTGCACGGGCCGGCGATCCTGGGCAATCTCTTGTCACGAGGGTCACGAAGCGGGTTGTGCCACTCCGCCTGATCCTTGAGGTTCGAGTCTGCGGTGTTCACGTATCAGCTCTTCTGGCCGGCTTGGCGGAGCTGCTCGCCGGTGGCCTCCAGTAGTTCTGTCCAGGACGCCTCGAACTTCTCGACACCCTCGTTCTCGAGCGTGAGGAAGACGTCCGTGACGTCGATGCCGATCGCGGAAAGCTCGTCGAACACCGCCTGGGATTCCGGACCCTTGCCCGAGATGGTGTCCCCGTTGATCGCACCGTGGTCGGCCGCTGCGTCGAGAGTCTTCTCGGGCATGGTGTTGACCGTGTTGGGGGCAACCAGTTCGGTGACGTACAGCGTGTCCGGGTAGGCAGGGTTCTTGACTCCGGTCGATGCCCAGAGCGGACGCTGCGGCCGGCCGCCGGAGCCGACGAGTTCGTGGAAGCGCGGAGCGACCTCGAACGCCTGCTGGTAGGCAACGTAGGCCAGGCGAGCGTTCGCGAGCGCAGCCTTGCCCTTGAGCGCCTCGGCGTCGGGGGTACCGATCTTGTCGAGCCGCGCGTCGATCTCGGTGTCGACGCGGGAGACGAAGAAGGATGCCACCGAGTGGATCGTGGACAGGTCGTGGCCGGCTGCTCGGGCCGCCTCCAGTCCGTCCAGGTAGGCGCCGATCACGGCTTCGTACCGCTCGACGGAGAAGATCAGTGTGACGTTGACGCTGATGCCCTCGCCGATGACCTTGGCGATTGCCGGTATACCCGCCTCGGTGGCGGGGATCTTGATCAGCACGTTGGGGCGATCGACGATCTTCCACAGTTCGACAGCCTGGGCGATGGTCGCCTCGGTGTCATGTGCCAGACGAGGGTCGACCTCGATCGACACGCGTCCGTCGACTCCGGCCGAGGACTCGTACACCGGCGCGAAGATGTCGCAGGCGTTGCGAACGTCGTCCGTGGTTACTGTACGGATGGTGGCGTCGACGTCGGCGCCGCGCTCGGCGAGCTCGTTGACCTGCGCGTCGTATGCCTCGCCCTTGCTCAGCGCAGCCTGGAAGATCGACGGGTTCGTCGTGACTCCGACGATGGACTTGCTGTCGATGAGCTCCTGCAGGTTGCCGGAGGAAATGCGGTCGCGGGAGAGGTCGTCGAGCCAGACGGAAACTCCGGCCGCGGATAGGTCTGCAAGATTCTTGTTCTGGGTCATGATTTATCCCTTCACGTTGGTGATCGAGCGCTGCGCGGCGGCGGTCACGGCCTCGGCGGTGAAGCCGAACTCGCGGAAGAGCGTCTTGGCATCCGCGGATTCGCCGAAGTGCTCGAGCGAGACGATTTCGCCGAAACCACCGACGATCTTGTACCACGGCATCGCGATGCCGGCTTCGACGGAAACACGTGCTTTGACCGTGGGCGGAATGACCTGGTCGCGGTAATTCTGATCCTGGCTCTCGAACCACTCCACGCACGGCATGGAGACCACGCGCGCAGCTATACCCTGAGCCTCGAGCTGCTCTCTCGCCTCGACTGCGTACTGCAGTTCCGAACCCGTGCCGATGAGGACGACGTCCGGCGCTGCCTTCGATGATTCGACGAGGATGTAGCCGCCCTTGGACACACCCTCGTAGTTGGTGCCCTCGAGGATCGGGATTCCCTGGCGGGTCAGTGCGAGTCCGACTGGACCGCTGCTGCTCGACCTCGCGAGGACGGACTGCCATGCGAAGGCCGTCTCGTTCGCGTCACCGGGTCGCACGACAGACAGATTCGGGATGGCCCGCAACGCTGCCAGATGTTCGACGGGTTGGTGCGTCGGTCCGTCCTCGCCGAGGCCGATCGAGTCGTGGGTCCACACGTAGATGGGATCGATGTCCATCAGCGAAGCCAGTCGTACCGCAGGACGCATGTAGTCACTGAACTGCATGAACGTGCCGCCGTACGCGCGGGTGGGGCCGTGCATCACGATTCCGGAGAGGATTGCACCCATCGCGTGTTCGCGAATACCGAAATGGAGGGTGCGGCCGTAGGGCTCGGCGTCCCAGTCGTCGGTGGAGATCGATGTCGGACCGAAGGACTTGGCGCCCTTGATGGTGGTGTTGTTGCTGCCTGCGAGGTCGGCGGAGCCACCCCACAGTTCGGGGAGAACCGGTCCGACGGCATTGAGGACGGCACCTGATGCCGCGCGCGTCGCGATGGCCTTGCTGCCTGGCTCCCAGGTGGGGAGGACCTCGGTCCACCCTGCGGGGAGGTCGCCGGCGGTGAGGCGGTCGAGGAGTGCGCGACGCTCGGGCTCGCGATCGGCCCAGGCCTGGAATGCCTCGTTCCACTCCGCGTGTGCCTTGCGACCGCGCTCCTGCAGCGCGCGGGTATGCGCGATGACCTCGTCGGTGACCTCGAACGTCTTGTCGGGGTCGAATCCGAGTGCGTTCTTCACCGCTGCGACTTCTTCGTCGCCCAGCGCGGCGCCGTGCACGGCGCCGGTGTTCATCATCGTGGGTGCCGGGAAGCCGATGATGGTGCGCAGACAGATGATCGACGGCTTGTCGGTGACGTCTTTGGCTGCCTCGATGGCCTCTTCGATGGCGGTGACGTTCTCGCCGCCTTCGACGACCTGCACGTGCCAGCCGTACGCCTCGTAGCGCTTGGCGACGTCCTCGGACAGGGCGATGTCGGTGTCGTGCTCGATGGAGATCTTGTTGTCGTCGTAGAACAGGATCAGGTTGCCGAGCTGCTGTGTGCCTGCCAGCGACGACGCCTCGGAGGTGATGCCCTCCTCGATGTCTCCGTCGGATGCGATGACGTAGATGAAGTGGTCGAACGGGCTTTCGCCGAGTGCGGGTTCCGGGTCGAACAGCCCGCGCTCGCGACGAGAGGCCATGGCCATACCGACTGCCGAGGCGAGACCTTGGCCGAGCGGGCCGGTTGTGATCTCGACACCGTCGGTGTGCCGGAACTCGGGGTGGCCGGGCGTCTTCGATCTGAAGGTACGCAGCGCTTCGATGTCGGCGAGCTCGAGACCGAAACCGCCGAGGTACAGCTGAATGTAGAGCGTCAAGCTCGAGTGCCCGCACGAGAGGACGAAGCGATCGCGTCCGATCCAGTGCGTATCCGTCGGGTCGTGGCGCATCGTGCGTTGGAAGAGTGTGTAGGCGAGTGGAGCGAGGCTCATCGCCGTACCGGGGTGACCGTTGCCGACTTTTTGTACCGCGTCCGCAGCGAGGACTCTGACGGTATCGACCGCCCTGGTATCCAGGTCCGTCCAGTCGCTGGGGTGGTGCGCCGTGGTGAGGACGTCAATATCGTCTGTGATCGACACGAGCAGAGATCTCCTGACATTGGTGCGGTTGAGGTCAATGCGTGCCCGATCGGGGTGGATCGAAAAACACGCCTGCTACCAGCCTAGTTCCGTTGGTGCCTGCTGTCGTGCCTTCCCCCCGTCCTCGAAGGACGCCGAAGGACCGTGCGACTGGCCGCCTGGCATCGCCCGTGCGGTGGCTTTGGGTGCCCTGCGAATTGGTGAGGAGCTGGGCGACGTCTACCATCGCTTGTAGTAGTGCGCCCTTTCGGCCGTTGGGGTCGATATCGAGGGCGCACCCGAAAGTTCATGTGTCGAGCCCGTGCAAGGAGACGTAGTGCGAATTGGGCAGCAGCCGGGCGGCCACGGATTCGCAGGCGGCGCTCGGGCAGGCGCCTCCCGAGCGGGTGACACACAGTCAGGAGATGCTGTCAGCGATACGACGGCATCAGCACCGGCCGAGTCTGCCCCTCGGCGCGCATTGGCGCTGTTCATGGCGTACGTGGCGCTGACCAAGCCGCGCGTCATCGAACTACTCCTTGTCACCACGATCCCGGCGATGCTGCTGGCCGATCGTGGTCAGGTGCAGCCGATGCTGATCTTGACCACCCTGTTCGGTGGAATGTTGGCTGCGGCCAGCGCGAACTCCCTGAACATGGTGGCCGATGCCGATATCGACAAAGTCATGGCCCGCACCGCCAAACGGCCGCTGGCCCGCGGCGCGATGCCGGTATCGCACGCTTTCGTGTTCGGTGTGACCCTTGGTGTCGTCTCGTTCTTCTGGCTCTGGCTCACCACGAACCTGCTGTCCGGCGTGCTGGCGGTCGTGACCATCTGCTTCTACATTTTCGTCTACACGCTGGTGCTCAAGCGCAGGACTTCACAGAACGTCGTGTGGGGCGGCGCGGCCGGGTGCATGCCCGTGATGATCGGTTGGTCGGCTGTGACCGGGACGATCGGCTGGCAGGCCGTGGTGATGTTCATGGTGATTTTCCTGTGGACGCCCCCGCACACCTGGGCCCTGATGCTCCGGTACAAGGAGGATTACCAGGCCGCCAACGTCCCCATGCTGCCCGCCGTGGCCTCCGAGACGAAGGTGACCAAACACATCGTTCTGTACGCCTGGGCCACAGTCGCGGCGACGCTCGCACTGACGCCCGGGTCGGGCATCATCTACTCCGTCGTGGCTGTCGCCTCCGGCATCTGGTTCCTCGTGGTTGCGCACCGTTTGTATGCCGGAGTTCGCGCCGGGACTCCGGTCCGGCCGCTGAAGCTCTTCATTCTCTCCAACGAGTATCTGGCCTTGGTCTTCTGTGGTTTGGCCGTCGACTCCGTAATCGGGTGGGACACCCTCGCACAGTTGCTCGGCTGATCGACTGCTCGGCTGACCGGCCCTGCTGAACCCGATATCGGCCCGCGCGTGTCGCGGGTGAGCGGCTATGGGACGAGCACGCTCGACCCGGTGGTACGCCTGGCTTCGAGGTCCCTGTGTGCCTCGGCTGCGTGGGACAGTGGATATCGCGCGCCCACTCGGATGTCGAGCACCGCGTCCGAGACTGCTCTGAACACCTCACCTGCACGCCATTCGAGCTCGCTGCGGTCGCGAATGTAGTGCGCCAGTGACGGACGGGTGAGATAGAGCGAGCCTGCCGCGTTGAGACGCTGCGGATCGAAGGGGGGCACTGGGCCGCTGGCCGCGCCGAACAGGGCAAGTGTTCCTCGGATGCGCAGCGAAGCGAGACTGCGCTCGAACGTGGCCGCGCCAACACCGTCGTACACGGCATGGACACCCTCGCCACCGGTGAGGGAGCGCACCTGCGTTGCGAGGTCGTCGTCGTATCGCAGCACCTCGGCGGCGCCCGCAGCTCGCGAGATCGCCTCCTTCTCGTCGGTGGACACCGTCGTGATCACTCGCACGCCTTTGGCGGCGGCAAGTTGCGTCAGGATCAGTCCGACGCCCCCCGCGCCCGCGTGGACGAGGATCGAGTCGCCCTCGGCTGCCGGATACGTCGACTCCAGCAGATAGTGCGCTGTCATGCCCTGCAACAGAGTGGAGGCGGCCTTGTCGGCGGGGACTCCGTCCGGTACTGCAACGGCAACATGCGAAGGTACGACAGCCTTTTCGGCGTATGTCCCGGTGCCGGTCGCCCAGGCCACGCGCTGCCCGGCGCAGAATTCGGTCACCGACGGGCCCACCTGCTCGATCACTCCGGCACCCTCGGCTCCGGCAACGTAGGGAAGCTCACGCGGGTACAGGCCACTGCGGAAGTAGGTGTCGATGAAATTGATCCCGGCAGCCTCCACGCGCACGAGGAGCTCACCCGGCCCCGGGACAGGATCGGGAACATCGACGACGAGCAGAACGTCGGGACCGCCGGTCTCACGAATTTCGATGGCACGCATGGTGTCGTTTTTACACCGGCACTCCGGCGGGTAGTGCGGCCGTCATTGTTACCGAGCGGTATTGTCGATTCATGGCGACCGAAGCGAAGAACACCACAGCAGAAGATGCGACGGCAGAAGTGAAGGTGCCCGGCGGCGTGTTATCCGCAGTCAAGACCTTCGTCGGAGAGCACGGAGGCTCTGCCAGCGTCGTGATCGCACCGATCGGCCGAGCCGGGTACCGGATCACCCTGGTCGGTGCGGACGGCGTCCTGGGCGATCAGGTTGTCAAGAGCGAGGTCATCGCGCGCGCTGTCCTCGCTTCGGTCGACTCGCTGACCGAAGCCGAGTGGGATCGCGAGCTCGTCAGTTCCGTCAATCCGGCGCCCGGGCACTACCGCAAGATGGCGGGATGGGTCGCCAATCAGAAGCGCTTCCCTGCGGCACGAAACGCATCGTTCGCAGAATAAGCGTCGTACCGGGCAGCATTCTCGTCAAGAAATTCGGCGATCGATGGAACCGCTGGGCGGTTCGGCGCGTCGAATCAAGTGGAGAGGTAGTCGGTCATCTGAGGGGGAGACCGGCTACCTCTCCTCTGTCGTTGCAGGACCGACCGCTGCAGGACCGACCGATGCCGATGGCCTCTGTGCGGCCTCGGCGTCTTGTCCGTAGGTCCGAGTACGGCACGCGGCCCACACTGCAGCCGTTGCGGCGGTGCATATCCCAGCACCGGCGACGTGGATCGCCACGAGCGCGGCCGGCACGTCAGTCCAGTACTGCACGACCCCGACCAGTGACTGTGCGAGGACGACCCCGATTAGAATCTTCAGGCGCTTGGTGATCGGTTCGGGTGCCCGCACCGCGTAGAGGGCGAAAGCGAGTCCTACCAGTAGTGCCAGGTAGCCCACGAGCAGCTGGGAATGTAGGTGCACAAGGGTGACGATTTCCACCTCGAGGCGGGGGACCGGCTCCTCGATGCTCTTGTCGCCCGCATGTGGCCCGGCTCCGGTCAGCGTCGTGCCGGCCACGAGAACGCCCGCGAGCAGGATGGCCGACAGTCCAGTGAGCAAGCGCAGCGGTTCGGGAACTGTGCCCACGACAACCGTTGCCTCGTCTGGTTCACCCACCTTGAAATACAGCAGGGTCGCCAGCCACACCATTCCCATCGAGACGACGAGGTGGATGGCGACGGTCCACCACAGCAGACCGGTCAGCACGGTGAATCCGCCGATGATCGCCTGCAGGACGGTACCGAGCGGCATGAACCAGGCGAACCACAGGACCCCGCGCCGTCGGCGCGCCCGAGTCACCGCCAACACGACAGCTGCGGCAGCGAGCACGACGACGAAGGTGAGCAGTCTGTTGCCGAACTCGACTGCCTGGTGCAGGAATGGAACCTCGGCCACTCCGACCGGGGTGAAGCTGCCAGGAAAGCACTGTGGCCAGGTCGGACAGCCGAGGCCCGACGCCGTTACTCGCACGATCGCGCCCGTCACCGCGATACCGCCCTGGGTGAGAATGACGATGATCGCCAGCATTTTCTGGGTCCGCAGCGATGGCAACGGCAACCGGTCGACAAGGCTCAAGAACGCTCGATACAGCACCTAGCG
Source organism: Rhodococcus sp. I2R (assembly GCF_020889545.1). NCBI lineage: Bacteria > Bacillati > Actinomycetota > Actinomycetes > Mycobacteriales > Nocardiaceae > Rhodococcus > Rhodococcus sp. I2R. Next base: position 114,910 of record NZ_JAHUTG010000008.1, on the reverse strand, counting down.
ATGGTAATCGCCGCACAACTACACGGCGTCGTTGACCCCGGATGCGCGATCAGACGAAGCGGAAGGTTCGCACGGCCATCGATCCGCACAGCACTGCCCAGCCGGTGAGAACAGCGACGCCGAACCAGTCCCAGGACCCCTCGACGGCCTGACCGAGTGCCTCGGCGAGCGCACCGGACGGAACAACTCTGGCTACGGAGTGCAGGGCCATCGGGAGATCGTCCGCAAGAACGACGAGCGAGCCGATGCCCAACATGATGAACCAGAGGATGTTCGCCAGAGCCAGCACGATTTCTGCGCGTAGTGTGCCGCCGAGCAGCAGACCCATGGTCGCGAAGGTGACTGTTCCCAGGGCGATGACGATCGCGCCGAGGAGTAGCCCTTCCAGGGCCGGCCGCCAGCCGAGGCCGACACCGATCGCGCCCAGCACCACCGATTGCAGAATGACGACGGACAGTACAGCCGTCGATTTGCCCGCGATGATGCCCCATTTGGGCAGCGCGGTGGCGCCGAGCCTTTTCAGCGCACCGTAACGACGGTCGAACCCCACCGCGATAGCTTGGCCGGTAAATGCCGTCGACATCACCGCGACCATCATGACAGCGGGAACGACCTGGTCGACGGGGTGATCGCCCATCGCCCCCAGTGGCAGCAGAGTCAGTCCGATCAGGAGGGTGATCGGGATGAACAAGGTGAGGAGAAGTTGCTCACCGTTGCGCAGCAGCAACTTCAGTTCGAGGGCCGACTGCGCCGACAGCATGGCCACGGGCGAACTCGCCCGCGGCGCGGGTGTGAACTGTCCGGCCGCGAACCGGCTGTCGGCGAGACGGACATCCTTGCGCGAGGTCATCTCCGCAACTCCCTGCCGGTCAGCTCGAGGAACACGTCTTCCAATCGTCGTTGATCGACCTGCAGTTCGGTGGCCAGGACATTCTGCTCGGCACACCAGGTGGTGACGGTGACGAGAACGTGTGGCTCGATGACACCCTCGATGACGTACGAGCCCTGGGTTTCCTCGACCGGGCGATAGCCGGGGGGAAGCGCTGCATCGAGTAGCGAGAGTTCGAGTCCGGGTGGCGCGGTGAATCGCAGCCGACCTTCCGCGCCCTGTTTGGTCAACTCCGATGCGGTGCCAGAGGCGACGATCTTCCCGTGATCGATGATGACGAGTTCGTCGGCCAGTTGCTCGGCTTCGTCCATCAGGTGCGTGGTCAGCAGGACGCTGACACCGTCTCGACGAAGGGCATCGATCAGTTCCCAGACGAGCAGTCGCGCTTGGGCGTCGAGGCCGGCGGTCGGTTCGTCGAGAAAGACGAGTTCGGGGCGGCCGACGATTGCGCACGCGAGGGCGAGGCGCTGCTGCTGACCACCGGACAGTCGCCGGTACGGAACGTGCACTGCCTGCTCGAGTCCCAGGCAGTCGAGCAGCCAATCGGCATCGAGCGGGTTTGCCGAGTACGAGGCCACGAGTCGCAGCATTTCCCCGGTCTTCGAGCCTGGGTAGGCCCCGCCGCCCTGCAGCATCACGCCGATACGTGGCCTGAGCTGGGAAGACTGCGTGATCGGGTCGAGGCCGAGCACCCGCACCGAACCCGAGTCCGGCGTGACGAACCCCTCGCACATCTCCACGGTGGTGGTCTTTCCCGCGCCGTTCGGACCGAGGAGCGCAAGCACCTGAGCCTGTTCCACGATGAACCCGAGCCCGTCGACCGCGGGCACCCCGTCGTACGACTTGCGGACGTCGGTTACCTGGACTGCGGGCTGCGCCGACTTCGGCGCCTGGGCGATCACGAGGAACCAGCGTATTCCCCACCGACCCGGTCCGGTGTCGACGGTCCGGTGTGCGGGCGCCACGGTAGAGACGACCGTGTTGCCAGGAACAGGATTCCGATGGTCAGAATCGTCATCACCGCGGCCTGAACGATCTGGAACGGCAGATACTCGCTCCCGTTGGGCATCAGGATGACGCTCACGATCGACGAGACCACGATCGCTGGCCCGCGGAATGCCCGTGTGGTGGCCCACGCCGCAAGAGGAATGACGGCCCAGAGTAGGTACCAGGGCTGTACGACGGGAAAGAGGAGTACGAGCGCACCGAGCGAAACACCCAGTGCCCCCACTGGGTGCAGGCGACCCTTCAATACTGCGACCAACATGCGCACCGCGATGAATCCGGCTACTGCGGCAGCGATTGGTCGTGTGAGACTCAACACTGCAGTGGTGTGATCTCCGAGGCCGAGGAGAACTCCGACGAAACCGGTGCCGAGTCCCAGAATCGTGGGTAGCGACATCCAGCTTCGGACCGCACTGGCGGTGTTCAAGGTATTGATCCACCCGAAACCGAGGCCGCTGACGACACTTACTCCGCCGATGACGACGACAGCGATCGCGGCCAGCAGAGCCGCCGATGTCAGTACCGCCCGAAGTGATCCACCCCATCGACGCGCGAGTGCCATGCCGATGAATCCCAGTGCCAGCAACGCTGGAATCTTGATCGTGGCCGCCAGTGCGATCAACGCCACCCCGGACAAGAGCAACCACAGGGAAGTGCGGCGAATCGGCGCGGAGGGTTCGATCGCCCGCAGAGCCAATTCCGTTCCGGCGAGCATCAACCCGATCATCATGGCTTCGTTGTGGATGCCGGCGACGAGGTGAAAGAGCAGCAGGGGGTTGGCTGCTCCCAGCCAGAGTGCGCTGACTGCCGCGACGCCGCATCGACGTGCGAGCCGGGGTAGCGCCCAGACGATCAAGGCGATCCCCGCAAGCGCGAGAATGCGATGGAGAAAGATCCCGGACACGATGTTCTCGCCGGTCAACCAGGTGATGCCGCGGCCGATCCACAGAAACAGCGGACCGTAGGGCGCCGGGGTGTCGCGCCAGATGTTGGGCACCGTCCGGGTCAGCACGTTGTCGACCCCGAGTGCGCCGGCGGGACCCACTTGGTAGGGGTCGAGTCCCCGCGCGGTGATCTCGCTCTGCGCGAGATAGGAATAGACATCCTTGCTGAACATCGGCGGCGCAACACACAGCGGCAGGATCCACAGCAGCAGAGTGCGGTCCAGCTGCGACCGGGTCAGTCTTCGCGGTGGGCCGTGACGAAGGCGCCCGACCGCAAATCTGCCGAGTAGAAGCCATGCGAGAACCACCATGACGGTGCCGGTCATTGTCACCGTCAGCGCCGTGCTCGCCATACGTGAGGGAAGGCTGAGTATCCGGATGCCCACCACGGGGTTTTGCAGCACGGGCTGGGCGCCCGCCCCGAGCGCCCCTACAGCCATGAGGATTGCTCCGGCCGCACCGAACTGCCGGACTCTGCGCAGTTGCACAGTCTCGGTTTCGTTCAGGCCGGGTGATTCGTGCTCGTCACCGTGCAGGATCGACACTTTCGATTGCCGCTGGTCGGGATCGAGGCCGATGAGGCGACTGACCGGTCGAGTCAGCTGTTGCAGGCGCGACGCGGTGCGAACGGGAGCGGTGCTCGCCTCCGGTCGAACCGCAGACGGCGTCGGCGATGTCCCGGCGTTCTGATCGTCTGCGGTCGGTGGCACGCTTGGCAGCGTAACGGTGCGGACTCCGGTCCTTGGCAGCGCCGACGACGAAGGGCACCCTTGCTGGACCGCTCTGCGTAATTCCGTCACACTGGTGTTGTGAAAACATCAGCCAGTTCCACGCGCGGGGACGTCGATGCCGACGTTCAGCGTCATGTGGGTGCAGACGCCTTGCGGCAGACGCGGGCTGTCGCAGGTCACACAGGGTCCAACGCCCACGACGGCCAGACACGAGGAGCAGTGGTCGCGCTGCTGCTCGAAGAGGGCCCGATCACCGCATCTGACATCGGAACACGGCTCGGTCTCAGCGCAGCCGGTGTTCGACGTCACCTCGACGCACTGATCGACAACGGGGAGGCGCGCATAGCCCCGGCGGCAGCACTTCGTCGTCGCGGACGAGGTCGCCCGGCCAAGCACTTTCAACTCACCGCCATCGGCCGAAGCAGGCTCGGGCATACCTACGACGATCTGGCGGGTGCCGCAATGCGGCAATTGCGCATCATCGGCGGTGACGCCGCGATCGAGACGTTCGCACGAGAGCGCGTCGACGCCATCGTCGCCGACGTGGAGCCTGCAGGCGGTGGTCGTCCGGCCGATGTCGAGCAGACCGCCGAAAGAATCGCCGACGCCTTCACGGCCGCCGGGTTTGCTGCCTCCACACGCGTCGTCGGCAACGGCGTCCAGATCTGCCAGCATCATTGCCCCGTTTCGCATGTCGCATCGGAGTTTCCCGAACTGTGCGACGCGGAACGTAAGGCATTCTCCGATCTGCTGGGAACACACGTGCAACGTCTCGCGACCATCGCGAACGGCGACTGCGCTTGCACGACGCACGTACCGCTGAACACCACTTCCAACTCAGCAACTCCCGGTGCGCAGCCTCGCACCGGCACGCGCACAAGCCTCCGGAAGGAGCTCGCATGACTGTCACACCCGATCAGGTGGCGCCCGCATCGCCGATGACTCAGGACGAGACCATCGCGTCCCTGGGCACGTACGGCTACGGCTGGTCCGATTCCGATGTTGCTGGATCGAGCGCGAAGCGTGGTCTTTCCGAGGCAGTGGTTCGAGACATCTCCGACAAGAAGAGCGAGCCCGAGTGGATGCTCGAGGCGCGCCTGAAGGCGCTCAAGACCTTCGATCGCAAGCCCATGCCGAACTGGGGTTCCAACCTCGACGGAATCGACTTCGACAACATCAAGTACTTCGTGCGTTCCAGCGAGAAGCAGGCTGCGACGTGGGAGGACCTGCCGGAGGACATCAAGAACACGTACGACAAGCTCGGCATCCCCGAGGCGGAGAAGCAGCGCCTGGTCTCCGGTGTCGCCGCTCAGTACGAGTCCGAGGTGGTCTACCACTCGATCCGTGAGGATCTCGAGGCGCAGGGTGTGTTGTTCCTCGACACCGACACCGCACTCAAGGAGCAGCCGGAGCTGTTCCGCGAGTACTTCGGCACCGTCATCCCCGCAGGCGACAACAAGTTCTCCGCACTGAACACCGCGGTGTGGTCCGGTGGATCGTTCATCTACATCCCGCCGGGCGTACACGTGGACATCCCGCTGCAGGCCTACTTCCGGATCAACACCGAGAACATGGGTCAGTTCGAGCGCACGCTGATCATCGTCGACGAGGGCGCTTACGTGCACTACGTCGAGGGCTGCACTGCGCCGATCTACAAGTCGGATTCCTTGCACTCCGCCGTGGTGGAAATCATCGTCAAGAAGGGCGGCCGTTGCCGCTACACGACCATTCAGAACTGGTCGAACAACGTCTACAACCTGGTCACCAAGCGCGCCAAGGCTGAGGCAGGCGCAACGATGGAGTGGGTCGACGGCAACATCGGCTCCAAGGTCACCATGAAGTACCCGGCGGTGTGGATGACGGGGGAGTACGCCAAGGGTGAAGTTCTCTCGGTGGCGTTCGCCGGCCCGGACCAGCACCAGGACACGGGTTCGAAGATGCTGCACCTGGCGCCGCACACGTCCTCGAACATCGTCAGCAAGTCGGTCGCCCGAGGTGGCGGTCGTACCTCCTACCGCGGTCTCATTCAGATCAACAAGGGCGCATACGGCTCCCGTTCGACGGTCAAGTGCGATGCCCTGCTCGTCGACACGATCTCGCGTTCGGACACCTACCCCTACGTCGACATCCGTGAGGACGACGTCTCGATGGGTCACGAGGCGACCGTGTCCAAGGTGAGCGACGATCAGCTGTTCTACCTGATGAGTCGCGGTCTGACCGAGGACGAGGCGATGGCCATGGTTGTCCGCGGGTTCGTAGAGCCGATCGCGCGTGAACTCCCCATGGAATACGCGCTCGAACTCAACCGGCTCATCGAGCTCCAGATGGAAGGATCGGTCGGTTGAGCAACCCACTTACAGGAGTCCAGGGCGCTGTTGCCTCGGAGAACCCGAGCACGGTCGTCGGCGCAAGAGAAGACAAGTCGAAGCTGGTTCCGAACAAGGGCGCGCAGTTCACCTCCTACGACGTCGATGCCTTCGAGATTCCGTCGGGACGTGACGAGCTCTGGCGCTTCACTCCGTTGCGTCGACTCCGCGGCTTGCACGACGGCTCGGCGGTTGCCACCGGTGAAGCCGACATCGCGGTTGCTGCCACCGACGGTGTGACGGTCGAAACGGTCGGTCGTGACGACGCACGCCTCGGCGTTGCCGGTGTCCCGGCGGATCGTATTGCCGCGCAGGCGTACTCGTTCTTCGGCCAGGCAACGGTCGTGTCCGTGGGAACGGAGACCGAGGTCGAGGAGCCGGTGCAGATCACGGTCACCGGACCGGGCGTCGACGGCGTCGCCTTCGGGCACCTCCAGGTGCGCCTCGGTGCGTTCGCGAAGGCCACCGTTGTCATCGACCAGGTCGGTAGCGGTACATATGCGGAGAACATCGAGTTCGTCCTCGGTGACAACGCGAACTTGTCGGTCGTGCTGATCCAGGACTGGGAGTCCGACGCCGTGCACGTCGGAGCGCATCATCTGCGGCTCGGCCGCGATGCGATGCTGCGTCACTACAACGTCAGCCTCGGCGGCGATCTGGTTCGCGTGAGCCCCACAGTGCACTACGACGCCCCGGGTGGTGACGCCGAACTGCTCGGTGTCTATTTCGCGGACGCCGGGCAGCACCTCGAACAGCGGCTCCTCGTCGACCACACTGCGCCCAAGTGCAAGTCCAACGTGCTCTACAAGGGTGCGTTGCAGGGCGAAACGGGCCCCGGCAAAGTCGATGCCCGCACCGTCTGGATCGGCGACGTGCTCATCCGAGCCGAGGCGGAGGACACCAGCACCTTCGAGTTCAACCGAAACCTCGTGCTCACCGATGGGGCGCGTGCCGACTCGGTACCGAACCTCGAGATCGAGACCGGGGAGATCCTCGGGGCCGGTCACGCCAGCGCGACCGGGCGATTCGACGACGAGCAGCTCTTCTACCTGCGGGCACGCGGGATCTCCGAGTCGGCGGCGCGCCGGTTGATCGTGCGCGGTTTCTTCCACGAGATCATCGACCGCATCCCCGTTGCCGCGGTCCGCGAGCGCCTCGACGCCGCGATCGAGGCCGAACTCGCCATCACCGGCGCCTGAGTCATCACACGAGACTGCTAAGGAATTTCATGTCCACGCTCGAAATCCGCGACCTGCACGTCAGCGTCGCCAACACCGATGTCACCGCCGAGTCGATCAACATCCTCAACGGTGTCGATCTGACGGTGAAGTCCGGCGAAACACACGCCATCATGGGACCCAACGGCTCCGGGAAGTCGACGCTGTCGTACGCGATCGCGGGTCACCCCAAGTACAAGGTCACCTCGGGCACCATCACCCTCGACGGTGAAAACGTGCTCGAGATGAGCGTCGACGAGCGCGCGCGGGCCGGCCTGTTCCTCGCGATGCAGTACCCGGTCGAGGTGCCGGGGGTGTCGATGTCCAACTTCTTGCGCACCGCAGCCACCGCTGTTCGCGGCGATGCACCGAAGCTGCGGCTCTGGGTCAAAGAGGTCAAGGCGGCCATGGCTGAGCTCGACATCAAGGACGAGTTCGCTGAGCGCAGCGTCAACGAGGGCTTCTCCGGCGGCGAGAAGAAGCGCCACGAGATCCTTCAGCTCGGATTGCTCAAGCCGAAGATCGCAATTCTCGACGAGACGGACTCCGGTCTCGACGTCGATGCTCTGCGGGTCGTCTCCGAGGGCGTCAACTCGTACAGGGAGCGCGAAGACGGCGGCGTCTTGCTGATCACGCACTACACGCGGATCCTGCGCTACATCAAGCCCGACTTCGTGCACGTGTTCGTCGGCGGCAAGATCGTCCAGTCCGGTGGCGCGGAACTCGCTGACGAGCTGGAGTCGAACGGCTACACCGCGTTCACCGAGGCCGCGACAACGGGAGCGTGATCATGGCTGCACCTGCAGCTTCTTCGGACACTGCGTTGGATGTCGCATCGATACGGAAGGACTTCCCGATCCTGGGCCGAACGGTCCGGGACGGCAAGCCCCTCGTTTATCTGGACTCCGGAGCGACATCGCAGCGTCCCGTTCAGGTGCTCGATGCCGAACGTGATTTCCTGCTCACGTGCAACGCGGCGGTGCATCGCGGGGCGCATCAGCTCGCCGAGGAGGCGACGGACGCCTACGAGGACGCCCGCGCTGCGATTGCGTCATTCGTCGGTGCGCACGTCGACGAGATCGTCTTCACCAAGAACGCTACGGAAGCGTTGAATCTCGTCACTCACGTTCTCGGTGACGACAGGTTCGACCGTCACGTAGGCCCGGGTGACGAGATCGTGATCACCGAACTCGAACACCACGCGAACCTGGTGCCGTGGCAGGAGCTGGCGCGGCGAACGGGAGCGACGTTGCGCTGGTACGGCGTCACCGACGAAGGCCGCATCGACCTCGATTCGCTCGAGCTGACCGACGCGGTGAAAGTTCTTGCGTTCACCCACCAGTCGAACGTCACCGGCGCAGTCGCACCGGTGGAGGAATTGGTCCGGAGGGCACGCGCCGTCGGGGCGCTCGTGGTGCTCGACGCATGTCAATCGGTTCCGCACATGAGCGTCGACTTCCACGAATTGGACGTCGATTACGCCGCGTTCTCGGGGCACAAGATGCTCGGGCCGTCCGGGGTCGGCGTGCTCTACGCGAAAGCCGCGCTGCTCGCCTCGATGCCGCCGTTCATCACGGGTGGTTCGATGATCGAAACCGTCACGATGGAGAAGTCCACGTACGCCCCGCCTCCCCAGCGGTTCGAGGCCGGCGTTCCGATGACGAGCCAGGTGGTCGGGTTGGGCGCGGCAGTGCGATACCTCGAGCGGGTGGGTATGGACGCCATCGCCGCACACGAGCACGCGCTGGTGGCGAAAACGCTGGACAAGCTCGCCTCGCTGGACGGCGTGCGGGTGATCGGGCCGACCGACAACGTCCAGCGAGGATCCGCGGTGTCGTTCGTCGTGGACGGCGTCCACGCACACGATCTCGGCCAGATCCTCGACGACGATGGGGTTGCCATTCGTGTCGGACACCATTGTGCTTGGCCACTGCATCGGCGTTTCGATGTCGCAGCCACGGCACGGGCGTCCTTCGCGCTGTACAACACACTCGACGAGGTGGATGTGCTCGTCGCGGCCATCGAGCGGGCGCAACAGTTCTTCCTGAGCGGAGCGTCCGTCTGATGCGTATGGAGCAGATGTATCAAGAGGTGATCCTCGATCACTACAAGCATCCCCACGGGCGCGGTCTGCGCGAACCGTTCGGTGCCGAGGTTCACCACGTCAACCCCACCTGCGGCGACGAAGTGACCCTGCGGGTCCACATCGACGACGCCGGAATCGTTGCCGACGTCTCCTACGACGGTCAGGGCTGTTCGATCAGTCAGGCAGCGACGTCGGTCCTCACCGACCAGGTGGTGGGCCTACCAGTCGAGCGGGCGTTGACTGTCGTCGACGCGTTCAGTGCGATGGTGGGTAGCAGGGGTAGCGTCGACGGTGACGTCGATGTCATCGGAGACGGAATTGCATTCGCCGGAGTATCGAAGTATCCGGCTCGTGTGAAGTGTGCACTTCTGGGATGGATGGCTTTCAAGGATGCGGTTGTTCGCATAGTGGAGGCCCCTGCAGGATCTACAGGGCGCAAAAACGACGAGGAATCCGCACGATCCGGAGGACAGTGGACATGACCGAAACGCAGCAAACACAGCCGACGGAATCGACTCCAGCCGAATCCAGCCCAGCCGAATCGACTCCAGCCGAGTTGTCTATGGAGGAGATCAAGGTCCTCGAAGATCTCGAGGAGGCGATGCGCGACGTCGTCGACCCCGAACTGGGCATCAATGTCGTCGATCTCGGACTCGTCTACGACATCAAGATCGACGCCGAGGACATCGTGACCGTGGACATGACCCTGACCTCGGCGGCCTGTCCGCTGACCGATGTCATCGAGGATCAGGCGCGTGGTGCGTTGGTTCGAAGTGGCCTTGCCGCCGACCTCAAGATCAACTGGGTCTGGATGCCGCCATGGGGGCCGGACAAGATCACCGACGACGGGCGTGAGCAGCTCAGGGCGCTCGGTTTCACCGTCTGACACAGTCTCCGCCGATACGACCCAGGTTTACGCGCCTTTGCGAGCCTGGGTCGTTTTCGTGTCGGTGCCCTCGTCCGCGCTCTTCGCGGCAGGCTTCTTTGCCGGTGCCTTCTTGGTCGCTGCTTTCTTGGCTGGTGCTTTCTTTGCGGCGGTCTTGTTCGAAGGCGTCTCTTTCGCGGTGGTCTTCTTCGGGGTGGTCTTCTTTGCAGTGGCCTGCTCGGTCTTGGAATTCCTGCCGGCTGCCTCCACACTGCGTTGAAGCGCGGCGACCAGGTCGACGACCTCGGCATCCTCGCCGTCGTCGGAGGACTGCTGTTCGGTGTGGAAGACCTTCTCGCCGCCGTTGGCGATGGTGTCGTCGATGAGCTTGCGCAGTTCGATCTGGTAGTCGTCGGTGTATTCGGTGGGATCGAAGTCGGCGGACATACTCTCGACCAGTGTGGTCGCCATCTTCACTTCTTGCGGACGCGGTTTCGGGGCATCGTCGAGCGAAGGGAACTCTGCTGCTCTCACCTCGTCGGGCCACAGCAGGGTCTGGATCACCAGTGTCTCTCCGCGCACGCGCAATGCAGCCAGACGCGTCTTCTGGCGCAGGGTGAAGTGCACCAGTGCAGTGCGTTCGGTCTCGAGCAGGGTCTGACGGAGGAGGACGTATGCCTTGGGCGAGGACGAATCCGGCTCCAGGAAATAGCTCTTGTCGTAGATGATCGGATCGATTTGTTCGGTCGGAACGAACTCGAGCACCGGAATCTCGTGCTTCTCCGCTGCAGGAAGCTTGTCGAAATCCTCGTCGGTGAGCACGACTCGGTCGCCGTCGGGGGAGTCGTAGGCCTTGTCGATGTCCGCGAATTGCACGGAATTGCCGCATTCGGAACAGATTCGGTCGTACTTGATCCGTCCGCCGTCCTTGGCATGCACCTGGTGGAATCGGATGTCGTGCGTTTCCGTCGCCGAATAGACCTTGACGGGGACGTTGACGAGGCCGAAGGCGATCGAACCCTTCCAAATGGAACGCATGGGACTCATGATTCCCGAGAAGCGACCGAGATGTCGACCTTTGTGCCGCGATTTCCCTTTCCGATGAGGGTGCGCGCAATCGCCAGGCGTGCCGCAGTGGGCAATGACGGGAACATTCTCGTCATTGCGTGAGCCGTGCCGACGGCATCGGAACGTCCGGACAAATAAGCCCTCTGCAGCGAGGTCGGTAGGTCGAAGAAACTCGCGAAGAACTCGGGCACCAACTCGGGCGCGAGACCCAGAGTGGTCCTGAGCCCCAGATCACGCAGACGTCCCACCGCCCAGGTCGACACCGATCTGGTCCGACGCTGCGTGCGCAACGCATCGACGACGCCGTCGGTGGCGCAGAGTGCAGCGGCGACGCTGTAGCCGGTCGCGGGATGCATCGCCGAGGACCTGGCACCGATCCGCAGCACACCGCGCTCGCCCGGCTCGCGGGGCGGCGCCTGAACCGGAAACCGAACACGCTCGATGTCCTCGGTGCCTGCCAAGGTGACACCTCGATTGGCCAATCGCGTCTGCAGTCTCGCGTGCAGTTCTCGCGGGTCGAGCGGAGGCCTACCCACGAGGCAGGTCTCCTCGAGGAGAAACGAGTCCGATCCGAGCGAGACCGCGTAGAGAAAGCTGGGCACGGCGGCGGAATCGGTGCCGTTGTCCGGGCGCCAATCCATGAACCAGGCCCCCGACCCCTCCAGGACCGGTTCACCGATTTCGCGATCGACGATCACCCCGAACGCGGTCTGCTCGGCGAGACCGGCCACACCGGTGGACCCGCGCGCGTCGACAACCGTCCGCGCCCGGATGAGTGTCCCATCGGTGAGAATCACCGATGTCGGCGTGACGGCGGCGGCCGTGCCGGTCAGGGTCCGTGCCGTCGGGGCCGTGAGCGCATCTTGCAGGGCAGAAGTGTCGAGCACACAGTAGGTGCGGTCGATGGCGTGGCGTTTGGTGGTCCAAGCCGCGGGTGTATCGGTTACCGACGCGATCACGGCACGCGGCAGCCACTCGGGCAGCTCGTCCAACCACGCGGAGTACGTCGGAGTCCAGCGCCTCGCCGGGTGCGTATCGATCGCGATGACGTCCAAGCCCGCAGCGGCGGCACGGTGGGTCAGGGCACGACCGGCCGGTCCCAGACCCAGGACGACCACTTCGGCGCTGTGCGAGCCTGGCAACGGAGCGCTCACAGTCCGCCGGTTGCGAGCAACCCGCCGTCCACCCGGATCGTCTCGCCGGTGATCCACGACGCCTCTTCGGAGACGAGGAACCCGATGAGGCTCGCAACATCCTCGGGAGTGCCCAGCCGCTTCATCGGATACACCGAGGCGGCTGCGTCCTCACCGGCGGCGACCAGCGCCTCCGCGAACTTGGTCTTGACCACTCCCGGCGCGACCGCGTTCACCCGAATGGCTGGGCCGAGCTGCCACGCGAGTTCCTCGGTGAGCCGAATGAGAGCAGCCTTCGATGCGCCGTACGCGGCGATGACGCCCGTGGAGCGAAGGCCTGCAACGCTGGCCACATTGACGATGGCGCCGCCGTGTTCGCCCATCCAACCTCGATATGCTTCCTGCACGAATCCGAGGGTAGCCACGACGTTCGTGTCGAACAGCTTCTTCACGGCATCGAGGTCGGCGTCCATCAGCGCGCCGTACACCGGATTGATGCCGGTGTTGTTGATGAGAATGTCGAGCGAGCCGAACTTGTCGATGGTGTCGGCCACGGCACGGCCTCTCGAATCGCTGTCGCCCGCGTTGCCCGGTAGTGCGAGCACCTCGGCGTCCCCGGCGGCGGCGGTCTGCAGTTCGCGTGCGGCTTCGACGAGCGGTTCGGGCTTGCGGGCGGTGATCGTCACATTGGCGCCGCGGCGCAGCAGCTCGGCGGCGACGGCCTTTCCGATACCTCGGCTGGCTCCGGTGACGAGCGCCGTTCTGCCGGTCAGATCCATGCCGTGATGTGTCCTTGCCTCGCTCATGCGCCAGACGTTACCGGGGTCACCCTCCGAGATGGTCGAAGCACGCTGCGCAGGGGGTTAAAATGAGTGGTTGCTCGGGCCGCTGCAGGCCATCATCGATTCGGATCGCAGCCGGTACGGTCGGCAACAGTTCTGCACATGATCGACAATCGCTAGGAGTTCACGCGTGATTACCGCCACCGACTTGGAAGTTCGTGCCGGTGTCCGCACGTTGCTCACTGCTCCCGGACCCGCCCTTCGAATCCAGTCGGGCGATCGAATCGGTCTGGTCGGACGGAACGGGGCAGGCAAAACCACCACCTTGCGCATCCTTGCCGGTGAGGGTGAGCCGTACGCCGGATCGGTCGTCCGTACGAGCGACCTGGGCTACCTGCCGCAGGACCCCAAGGAAGGCGATCTGGACGTTCTTGCGCGTGACCGAGTGCTCTCTGCTCGCGGACTCGACACTCTGTTGCACAAGATGGAAAAGCAACAGGCCCTGATGGCCGAGGTTGCCGACGAGGCTCGACTGGACAAAGCAGTACGCAAATACGGCGAACTCGAGGACACCTTCTCCTCGCTCGGTGGGTACGCGGCCGAAAGTGAAGCAGCGAGAATTTCGAACAGTCTCGGTCTGCCCGATCGCATCCTCGGCCAGCCGCTGCGCACTCTTTCCGGTGGTCAGCGCCGACGCGTCGAGCTTGCGCGCATCCTGTTCTCTGCCTCCGACGGTAGTGGCGGTCGGTCGGACACCACACTGCTGCTCGACGAACCGACAAACCACCTCGACGCCGACTCGATCACCTGGCTGCGTGGATTTCTCCAGAATCACGAGGGTGGTCTCATCGTCATCAGTCACGATGTCGAGCTTCTCGGTGATGTCGTGAACCGCGTGTGGTTCTTGGACGCCGTTCGCGGTGAAGCCGATATTTACAACATGAACTGGAAGAAGTACATCGACGCGCGCGCCACCGATGAGCAGCGGCGTCGACGCGAGCGCGCGAATGCGGAGAAGAAGGCAGGTGCACTGCGCGTCCAGGCTGCGAAAATGGGCGCCAAGGCCACCAAGGCCGTTGCCGCACAAAACATGGCCAAGCGCGCCGACAAACTGATGGCCAATCTCGATGCGGAACGCGTGTCCGACAAGGTGGCGCACATTCGGTTCCCGGAGCCTGCCCCATGCGGGAAGACGCCGCTCATGGCCAAGAACCTGACGAAGATGTACGGCTCGCTCGAGATCTTCGCAGGCGTCGATCTCGCAATCGACCGCGGTAGCCGGGTGGTGGTTCTGGGGCTCAACGGTGCAGGCAAGACGACGCTGCTGCGTATTCTGGCCGGCACCGAGCGTTCGGATTCAGGGCAGATCGAACCGGGCCACGGTCTGCGGATCGGATATTTCGCGCAGGAACACGACACTCTCGACGATCGCGCCTCGGTGTGGGAGAACATTCGTCACGCGGCCCCCGATACCGGCGAACAGGAGCTTCGCTCGTTGTTGGGCGCGTTCATGTTCACCGGGCCCCAGCTCGAGCAGCCGGCCGGCACCCTGTCCGGAGGTGAGAAGACTCGTCTGGCGCTCGCCGGATTGGTCTCCTCCGCCGCCAACGTACTGCTCCTCGACGAGCCGACCAACAACCTCGACCCTATCTCGCGTGAGCAGGTCCTCGACGCACTGCGCAGCTACAAGGGCGCCGTCGTTCTGGTCACACACGATCCCGGTGCCGCGGAGGCTCTCTCACCCGAACGAGTCATCTTGTTGCCGGACGGCACCGAGGACCATTGGTCACAGGAATACCTCGAGCTCATTCAGCTCGCCTGATCCTCGCAACGGATTCGGCTGTTCGTCCCTGGCCGACGAGCTCGTCCTCTACCCTTGGTACACGGGGGTCTCAGTAAGTGGTGTGTCGCTGACTGGAGGGACCATGGCGGTAACGCGAGCGCGAAAAGCCGGATCCGGTGAAGGCCGCGATTCGTCTCGATTGTACGCCAAAGGTACTCGTATCACCGGTGATTCGCGCGACCGTCTTCAGTCGACGCTGAAGAAACAATACGAGGCCGGCGCCAGCATTCGGTCATTGGCCGAAAGTACCGGGCGATCCTACGGATTCGTGCACAGAGTGTTGGAAGAATCAGGCACCGTACTTCGCTCGCGCGGCGGACCGAACCGAAAGCGCGCGCTGTAGCGAAACGTCGCTGCTACGACGCCGATGTGTCGTTCTTGCGCACCGATTCCTCGACGAGGTCGAGCACCGCCGATAGGTTGTGGCCACCTTGACCGGATGCGATACGCGCGACCAAGCCGTCGAGTACTAGATCGAGGTAGTCGACCATGACGTCCTGGGGGATGTCGTCCCGCAGACGACCGGCAGTCTTCTGTCGCTCGAGGCGGGCGTGAGTGGCGTCGGTCAACTCTGCCGACTTCTCCGCCCAGCTCCTTCTGAAGTCCTGATCGGTTCGTAGCCTTCGCGCGATCTCGAGCCGCGTTCCGAGCCACTCGAAGCGATCGGGTTGCTCGAGAATGTCCCGCATCACCTGCACCAGACCCTGGGTCGCTGCCACCTCGGCCATTCGACGAGCATCTTCCTGCGCGAGAGCGAGAAACAGGCCGTCTTTGTCCTTGAAATGGTGGAAGATCGCGCCCCGTGACAGTCCGGTGGCGTCCTCGAGGCGCCGAACTGTCGCGCCCTCGTAGCCGTACTCGGCAAAGCATGTTCGCGCACCGTCGAGGATTTCGCTCCGCCGCGCAGCCAACTGGTCTTCACTGACCTTGGGCACCTGTTCGTTCCTACTCTCGGTACAGGCGCTCTTGGTTGGAGCGCTCTCGCGGACGTGCACGAAGGACGATGGGCCCGGAAGCAGCACTTCCGGGCCCATCACAGTGTCGGCAGTTCGGTTACCTGACCGGTCAGCCCGCAACCATGTTGCGCAGCACGTACTGCAGGATGCCACCGTTGCGGTAGTAATCGGCTTCGCCGGGGGTGTCGATTCGAACGACTGCCTCGAACTCCACCTTGGTGCCATCGGTCTTCGTGGCAGTCACGGTGACCGTCTTCGGTGTGGTTCCGTCGTTCAGCTTCTCGATGCCGACGATGTCGAAGGTCTCCGTGCCATCCAGCTTGAGCGACTTCGCACTCTCGCCCTCGGGGAACTGCAGGGGAACGACGCCCATTCCGATGAGGTTGGAGCGGTGAATGCGCTCGAACGACTCGGTGATGACGGCCTTGACGCCGAGCAGCGAGGTGCCCTTGGCGGCCCAGTCGCGCGAGGACCCGGAGCCGTATTCCTTGCCGCCGATGACGACGAGAGGGATGCCGGCCGCCTGGTAGTTCTGCGAGGCGTCGTAGATGAATGCCTGCGGGCCACCGTCCTGGGTGAAGTCACGCGTGTAGCCACCCGACACGTCGTCGAGCAGCTCGTTCTTGAGCCGGATGTTGGCGAACGTACCGCGGATCATGACCTCGTGGTTTCCACGACGCGAACCCAAGGAGTTGTAGTCCTTGCGCTCGACACCATGCGAGTCGAGATACTGAGCGGCGGGCGTTCCGACCTTGATGGGACCTGCCGGGCTGATGTGGTCGGTGGTGACCGAGTCGCCGAGCAACGCCAGCACGCGTGCACCCTGAATGTCCGATACAGGTGCCGGCTCCATCGTCATGCCGTCGAAGTACGGAGGCTTCCGAACGTAAGTGGAGTTTTCGTCCCACTCGAATGTGTCGCCCTCGGGGGTGGAAAGATTCTGCCAACGGCTGTCTCCGGCGAAAATCGTCTCGTACGAGTTGCGGAACATGTCCTGGCTGATCGACGACTTGATCGTGTCGTCGATCTCCTGTGCAGAAGGCCAGATGTCCTTCAGGTACACGGGATTGCCCTCGTGGTCCTTGCCCAGCGGGTCGGTCTCGAAATCGAAGTCCATGGTGCCTGCGAGCCCGTACGCGATGACGAGTGGCGGCGAGGCCAGGTAGTTCATCTTGACGTCGGGGGAGATGCGGCCTTCGAAGTTTCGGTTGCCGGACAGTACCGCGGCGACCGTGAGGTCGTTGTCGTTGATGGCCTTCGAGACGGACTCGGGGAGCGGCCCGGTGTTGCCGATACACGTCGTGCATCCGTAGCCGCCGAGGTAGTAGCCGAGCTTTTCGAGGTACGGCCAGAGACCGGCCTTCTCGTAGTAGTCGGTGACGACCTGCGAACCCGGAGCCATGTTGGTCTTGACCCACGGCTTGGTCGACAGACCCTTCTCCACGGCATTGCGTGCAAGCAGCGCCGCGCCGAGCATGACCGATGGATTCGAGGTGTTGGTGCAGGAGGTGATGCCCGCCACGACGACTGCGCCGTGGTCGAGAACGAACTCGCCGAGTTCGTCGGAGACCACCTGGATGGGCTTCGACGGACGTCCCTCGGCGCCGTTGGCGGCCGACTGAACGTCGACGGCGCCATCGTCGGCGAAGGTGAGCGTGGCGGGGTCGGACGCGGGGAAGGACTCCTCCACTGCCTCGTCGAGCTGGGTGTGCTCGGTGGGGTAGTTCTCCTCGACGTAGTTGTGGATGTCCTTGCGGAACGCCACCTTCGATTCGGAGAGGAGGATGCGGTCCTGTGGACGCTTCGGTCCCGCGATGGACGGCACCACGTCACCGAGATCGAGTTCGATGTACTCGGAGTACACCGCTTCGTTCTCCGGGTCGTGCCACATGCCCTGTTCCTTGGCGTACGCCTCGACGAGTGCGAGTTGCTCGTCGCTGCGGCCGGTGAGGCGCAGGTAGTTGATGGTCTCTTCGTCGATCGGGAAGATTGCTGCGGTGGAACCGAATTCGGGGCTCATGTTGCCCAGGGTTGCGCGGTTCGCGAGGGGTACCTCGGATACGCCCTTGCCGTAGAACTCGACGAACTTTCCGACTACGCCGTGCTTGCGGAGCATCTGAGTGGCCGTGAGCACCACATCGGTTGCGGTGACGCCCGGCTGAATTTCGCCGGAGAGCTTGAATCCGACGACACGGGGGATGAGCATGGAGACCGGCTGGCCGAGCATGGCTGCCTCTGCCTCGATGCCGCCGACTCCCCAACCGAGGACGCCGAGACCGTTGACCATGGTGGTGTGCGAGTCCGTGCCGACGCAGGTGTCGGGGTAAGCCTGGCCTCGGCGCGTCATGATGGTCGGCGCGAGGTACTCGATGTTGACCTGGTGCACGATTCCCATGCCCGGGGGGACGACCTTGAAGTCGTCGAACGCGCCCTGGCCCCAACGCAGGAACTGGTAGCGCTCACCGTTGCGCTCGTACTCGAGGTCGACGTTGCGCTCGAGCGCATCGGACTGGCCGAAGACGTCGAGGATGACCGAGTGGTCGATGACCATGTCGGCCGGGGAGAGCGGGTTGACCTTGTTCGGGTCACCGCCGAGGGTGGTCACTGCCTCGCGCATGGTCGCCAGGTCGACGATGCAGGGCACTCCGGTGAAATCCTGCATGATGACGCGGGCCGGGGTGAACTGGATTTCGATACTCGGGTCGGCGGAAGGGTCCCACGACGCAATCGAGCGAATATGGTCGGCGGTGATGTTGGCACCGTCCTCGGTGCGAAGGAGGTTCTCCGCGAGGACCTTCAGTGCGTAGGGCAGCTTCTCGGCGCCGGGCAGGGCGGAGAGGCGGAAGATCTCGTAGGAGTTCTCTCCGACTTGGAGGGTGCCCTTTGCACCGAACGAATCATTACTGGCGGTCACTTCAGCTCCACTCGTCTTGAGGCACACCGCCGACAGGGCTGTGTCGACGGTTGAAGCGAGGCGTACCTCGCTACCGTTGGGCGCGGGTTGACGTCTCGACTTTCGAGTCTAACAGTACGCTTGTCCTGTTGAACTGGAGGGCATACCCGCATTGCTGCACGAATGTCCTCGCGATGACGATCTTCGTGCAGTTCCACCCTGTTCGCAATGCAGGGGAGCCTCACTCGTACCGGGCGGTGCAACGGGAGTCGCGGGCCGAGTGTGGCGGTGACGTAATGTTCTGCCGGTGAGCCCTCGCTCACCGCGAAGTGCCTCGTTGCCCCGCCGACTCCGCTACACCCGTCTGGACGAAATGAATGCCTGAACCGATCCTTACCATTGTTCCGCTGGCGGCCGACGTTCCACCGGACGTCGACGTCGACGCCATCGTGGCGGACGTCGCCGCGACAGGTGTCAGCGCGCCGGCGTCGATCGAAGGCGAGTTGCAGGCCGCCGTTGCCAGAGCCGAGGACAATGGCATCGACCTTGCAATAGTCGTCGTGGAGAACAGTGTGGGGCACGACTCGCAGCTGCGGGATCTCGCAACGGCCGTCGGAGCAGAGGATGGCGGTACCGTCCTGGTGCTGGGCCCAGGCCAGGTCGGCAGCTTCAGTGACTCCATCAGTCGAGTGGTCCTCGAGGCAGGACAGGATCGCACGTATACCGGCGATCCGGCGGTTGCAGCCGACAACTTCGTCGACACGCTCGTCGGGCCGCAGGAGCCGTGGGCGTTGATCACGGGTGTACTGATCCTGTTCGTCGCCGGATGCGCAGCGGCGACGGCCGCAGTGAAGGTGCGCCGAAGGTCTGTGGGAATCTCGCACCCGCAGGCGCCGAGCGAGGACAGTGTCAGCGTCGGCGATCGCTGAGCCACGCGGCACGAATGGTCTCGCGCGCTGAACAGGCGCCATTTTCGACAATGCCCCGGCCGGACGGTCGGGGCATTGTCGCGTTCATGAGCAGCCCCTGGGAAAAAGTCGCAAAAATTGTTTCCGATAAACGCCGAGTTCAGCGCATTTCCGCACGTCGAATTACATATGTGTACTTTGTGACTGGAGTTTCATTAGGGTGCAAAGTGTCGTACGGTGCCATTGGCACTGCTGGGGAAGGAGTGTCGCAGAAGGGCTGAGGTCCACTCGAGTTGACTCGGGGGGCCGATGCTTCGGGTGTTGCCGACGGTGGCACCTGTCGTATTGCTGCGTGCTCTCTCCCTGCCCGGCGCGCTGAGAGTCATCCGACTAGCGTCTCGAACTCTCCGTGGTCCGGCGTCGACGTTTCCTGTGGAACCGTCGCGAGCGCCGGGACCGAGGGAGACATTTGTGAGACCACGAGCTTTCGGCGGCACCCGCCGCAGCCAGTTCTCGAGATCTGCGCGCGTGATTGTCGGTGCCGGCGTCGTCGTCGCGCTGATGTGCGCCGTGTCCGGTACCGCCGCTGCCGTACCGCCGCCACCCCCCAATCCGTCCGACACCGCCATCGTCGCGGCCGGAACCCGCGTCGAACAACAGCTCGGTACCGTCGGCGCGCTCATCGACCAGGTCGCCTCAGCCAATCAGCAACTGGCACAACTCGACGCGGACGTCGCGATCAAGCGTGAGGACGTCAACAAGGCACTCGTCGACCTCCAGAACGCCCGCAGTGCTGCCGACGTAGCGGCGCAACTGGTAGTCACTGCGCAACAGGCGCTCACCGATGCAGGCGTGCAGATCCAGGCGGCCCAGAAGAAGTTCAACGATTTCGCGGTGTCGAGCTACACCCAGGGAACCGGTGTGGCATCGGTCTCGTCGTTCCTGGGTTCGACTGGCCCGGATGACGTGCTCGATCGCGCTCAGGTGCTGGCGATGTTGTCCAGCAGTCAGAACGCCGTCCTCGACGGGCTGCAACGCGCGCGAACCGAGCAGGCCAACCGCGATTCGGCAGCCCGAGAATCCCAACAGCAGGCTGACGCCGCCGCCGCCGAGGCCGAGGCCAAG
The DNA here is from genome assembly GCF_020889545.1 of Rhodococcus sp. I2R. Lineage (NCBI taxonomy): Bacteria > Bacillati > Actinomycetota > Actinomycetes > Mycobacteriales > Nocardiaceae > Rhodococcus > Rhodococcus sp. I2R. Next base: position 94,099 of record NZ_JAHUTG010000008.1, on the reverse strand, counting down.
AAGGGCGAGGCAGAGCAAGCCATCGCGACCGCACGTGCCGCGCTGCAAGCCCAGGCCGAGCAGAAGGCCGCGATCGAAACCGAGCGAGATTCGGCGCAGAGCCAACTCGCCGCAGCGCGATCGGACGTCGCAGGTCTCCAAGGTCAACGGGTGGCGTACACGGCCTGGGAGCAACAGAAGGCCGCCGAGGATGCGGCGATCGCTGCCGCAGCTGCCGCGGCGCGGGAAGCCGCCGTCGAGGCCGCAGCTCGGGTGGCGGCCAACCAGGCTGCCGCCGCAGCAGCGGCAGCCGCAGCGGCTGCCGCGGGGCAACGTTCGCATACCGATATCGACGACACCGACGACACCGACGACACCGACGACACCGACGCCAGCTCACCCTCGTCGACCACCCAGCCGTCCACCACCCAGCCGTCCACCACCCAGCCGTCGACCACCCAGCCGTCCACCACCCAGCCGTCCACCCAGCGGAGCGTGACTCCGTCGACACCCGGGACGTCACGTGACTCCGGGCGGTCCGATTCCTCACTCGTGGGCAGTGCGGCCATCGAGTTGGTCATCGACCGGGGCATGTCGCAGCTGGGTGTGCCCTATTCATGGGGTGGCGGTGACGAGAACGGTCCAACGAAGGGCATCCGCGATGGCGGGGTCGCCGATTCCTTCGGTGATTACAACATCGTCGGTTTCGATTGTTCCGGACTGATGATCTACGCATTCGCCGGTCTCGGAATCTCGTTGCCGCACTACACCGGCTATCAGTACACGGCGGGCAAGCAGGTTCCCTCATCCGACATGAAGCGCGGCGACATGTTGTTCTACGGTCCGAACGCGAGCCAGCACGTTGCGCTCTACCTCGGTGACGGAAAGATGCTCGAGGCTCCTCAATCCGGCAGCATCGTCAAGATTTCCCCCGTGCGATATGGGGGGATGACCCCGTACGCCGTGCGGATGGTCTCCTGATATACGGGTGAGGACGCACTGCAACGCAATGCTCCGAGACGTGCGCCGGTACCGTGGGCAGTGACCGACGCCGCAGGGCGTCATCACCTGGGATAGTCGACGGGGGAGCGCAGTACGTGCCCGCGACTCGGTACGAGCGAAAGCGGTGGATTCTTGGTGGCATCACGTGAGGGCGGCAGTTCGGCGAGCGGCAGTTCGGCGAGCAGCAACTCTGCGAGCGGCAACTCGTCGAGGCCCGAGTCGAACGCGCAGGGCTCGAGCCGTGCCGAAGTGGCCGGACTGGAGCAGGACGTCCGAATCCTCGAAAAGGCCGTGTACGAAGTCAAGCGGGTGATCGTCGGCCAGGATCGTCTTGTCGAGAGGATCCTCGTGGGGTTGCTCGCACGCGGGCACGTCCTGCTGGAAGGCGTTCCGGGCGTCGCGAAGACGCTTGCTGTGGAGACGTTCGCGAAGGTCGTCGGCGGTTCGTTCTCCCGTGTGCAGTTCACCCCCGACCTGGTGCCCACCGACCTCATCGGCACCCGCATCTATCGGCAGGGGCGCGAGGAATTCGACACCGAGCTCGGTCCTGTAGTCGCCAACTTCGTGCTCGCGGACGAGATCAACCGTGCACCCGCGAAGGTTCAGTCGGCGCTCCTCGAGGTCATGGCCGAACGCCACGTCACCATCGGCGGTAGGACGTTCCCGATGCCGGATCCGTTCCTGGTGATGGCAACTCAGAACCCGATCGAGAACGAAGGGGTCTACCCGCTCCCGGAAGCGCAGCGCGATCGGTTCCTGTTCAAGATCGTCGTCGATTACCCGACGGTCGAAGAGGAACGCGAGATCGTCTACCGCATGGGAACGGAGGTTCCAACGCCCAGACAGATTCTCGACCCGGAAGAGCTGGTGCGGCTACAGAAGGTTGCAAGTTCGGTATTCGTCCATCACGCCCTGGTCGATTACGTTGTCCGTGTCATTGCCGCGACCCGAAAGCCCGAGGATCTCGGCCTGCACGATGTCGCGAGCTGGATCGCATACGGCGCCTCGCCCCGCGCAACGCTGGGCATCATTGCGGCCTCGCGCGCCCTCGCGCTGCTTCGCGGCCGGGATTATGTCGTTCCCCAGGACGTGCTCGAAGTCATTCCGGACGTTCTGCGGCATCGTCTCGTGCTGTCCTACGACGCGCTCGCGGACGAAGTGACGCCCGAGGATGTCATCACCAAGGTGCTGCAAACCGTCGGGCTTCCGCAGGTGGCGCCGCAGGCTGTCGGTGGCGCGCAGAGTGCCCCCCAGCAGCCTCCACCGATGCAACAGTCGCCCATGCAGCCCCAGCCGATGCAGTCGCAACCCATGCAGCCGCAACCCATGCAGCCGAAGCCGATGCAGCCGTCTCAGGCGGGTGGACCCATGCTGGACAAGTCTCCCGGAAACAGTCCCGCCCCGGGTAGCCAGCAGCAGTGACCGGGGCATTGGGCGGGAGCGCCGGCCGCGATGTGGGCCAGTCGTCCGAGTACACCGACGCTCCCCGACACGAGGGTCGTCCACCCTCCTTTCGAAGTGGTGAGCTACACGATCCCACCCTCGCTGCCGCGCTGCGCACCCTCGAGTTGACGGTTCGTCGCCGACTCGACGGGGTGCTGCACGGTGATCACCTCGGGCTGATTCCCGGACCGGGATCCGAACCCGGTGATGCGCGTGAATATCAACCCGGTGACGACGTTCGTCAGATGGACTGGTCGGTGACCGCGCGCACGACGCATCCGCACGTGCGCCAGTCCGTCGCCGATCGAGAGCTCGAAACCTGGATGGTGGTGGACCTGTCCGCCAGCCTCGATTTCGGCACCACAGGTTGCGAGAAGCGAGATCTCGCAGTTGCCGCAGCTGCCGCCATCACTCACCTCACCGGCGGTGGCGGCAATCGAGTCGGCGCTGTGGTCGCGACGGGTGCCCGAACCACCCGGATCCCTGCGCGAGGTGGCCGAACCCATGCTCAGGCGATGTTGCGGACCATCGCGACGACGCCCAGTGCGGCAGACGGCGTTCGGGGGAATCTTCGGGAGGCCATCGAGTCGCTTCGGCGACCGCAGCGTCGGCGGGGGATGGCTGTCGTCATCAGTGACTTCCTCGGCCCGATCGACTGGGAACGTTCACTACGCGCCATCTCCGCGCGACACGACGTGCTGGCAGTGGAGGCGCTCGACCCTCGCGACCTCGAACTTCCCGATGTAGGAGATGTCGTGCTGCACGATCCCGAGACCGGGCGCACCCGCGAGTTCAGCACCACCCCGCGCCTGCGTGCGGATTTCGCGGCGGCTGCGGCGGCGCACCGCTCGGACGTGGAGCGCGCACTGCGTCGGTGCGGCGCACCTCGACTGACCCTTCGTACCGACGGTGACTGGATCGCCGATGTCGTGAAGTTCGTATCCGCTCGTCGGCACACCATGGGAGCCAGTGCCGTCAATACTGCTCGGGCAGGTCGCCGGTGAGTCTGTCGCAGTTCTCCTCACCGTGGTGGCTTCTGTTCCTGATCGTCGTCATCGGCCTCGTCGTCGGGTACGTCCTCATGCAGCGTCGACGTCAGAAGCACACGCTGCTGTTCTCCAACATGGAATTGCTCGAGACCGTCGCGCCCACCCGCCGCGGGTACGAGCGTCACGTCCCCACCGCCCTCGTCCTGGTGGGCCTGATGCTGTTGACGGTGGCGCTCGCCGGGCCGACCTCGGATCAGCGCGTCCCGCGCAACCGCGCCACAGTCATGCTCGTCATCGATGTGTCGTTGTCGATGGAAGCCACCGACGTGGAACCGTCGCGGCTGGCGGCGGCTCAGGAAGCCGGAAAATCGTTCGCCGACGGTTTGACACCCGGCATCAACCTCGGTCTCGTTGCGTTTGCTGGAACGGCCTCGGTACTGGTATCGCCGACAACCAACCGTGAAGCGACCAAAGCGGCCATCGACAAATTGCAGCTGAGCGAACGTACGGCTACGGGCGAGGCCATCTTCACCTCTCTGCAATCCATCGACACGCTCGGTGCGGTGCTGGGTGGCGGCGAAGCAGCTCCGCCAGCTCGCATCGTTCTGTTGTCGGATGGCAAACAGACTGTGCCGGAGGAACCCGACGATCCCCGCGGCGCCTACACCGCGGCGCGCGCGGCCGCCGAGAGGGACGTGCCGATCTCCACCATCTCGTTCGGGACCAGCTATGGAACTGTCGACATCGAGACCGAAGCGGGCTCGGACAGAGTGCCCGTCCCGGTGGACGACCCCTCACTGCGTGAGATCGCCGATCTGTCGGGCGGTAGCTTCTTCACTGCATCCTCACTCGAGGAGTTGCGCGCGGTGTACGACACCCTCGAGGAGCAGATCGGGTTCGAGATCACCCGTGGCGATGCGAGCCGTCCGTGGTTGATCCTGGGAGTTCTGTTCACCGCCGCGGGCTTGGGTACGGCTTTAGTTCTCCGCCAAAGACTGCCCTGACTTTTGAGAAATTTTGCCTGATTTGCTGTTAGTAATCACCAGTAGTCCTACTTTGTCTCCGACGCACCAACAGATAGGTTGCAGGCATGTCTTCACCCGACTTCACCCCCCGTTCGGTACTCGTCACCGGAGGTAATCGAGGCATCGGCCTCGCCATCGCGCAGCGTCTCGCTGCAGACGGCCACAAAGTTGCTGTCACACACCGCGGTTCAGGCGTCCCAGAAGGCTTGTTCGGTGTGATCTGCGATGTTACCGATTCCGAGTCCGTCGACTCCGCGTTCAAGGAGGTCGAGGAGAAGCAGGGTCCGGTAGAGGTCCTCGTGGCAAACGCCGGCATCACCGACGACACGTTGCTGATGCGGATGACGGAAGATCAGTTCCAGCGGGTCATCGATGCGAATCTGACCGGCGCTTTCCGGGTCGCGAAGCGTGCGAACCGTGCGATGCTGCGTGGCCGTTGGGGCCGAATGATCTTCCTGAGCTCCGTCGTCGCACTGGGCGGTGGACCCGGTCAGATCAACTACGCGGCGTCCAAGGCCGGTGTCATCGGTATGGCCCGCTCGATCACGCGTGAACTCGGTTCGCGTTCGATTACCGCCAACGTCGTTTCTCCAGGCTTCATCGAAACCGACATGACTGCCGAGTTGCCCGACGATCTGCGTAGCAAGGCCAAGGAATTCATCCCGCTTCAGCGTTTGGGCCAGCCCGAGGACGTGGCTGCAGTGGTGAGCTTCCTCGCAGGACCCGACTCCGGGTACGTCTCGGGCGCTGTCATCCCGGTCGACGGCGGTATGGGCATGGGTCACTGACCTGCTTTTCTCATTTCATTCGATCTGTTAGGAACACACATGGGCGGACTGCTCGAAGGCAAGACCATTCTCGTGACGGGCATCATCACCGATGCTTCGATCGCGTTCCACGCCGCTGCTATGGCGCAAAATCAGGGCGCGAAGGTGATCATCACCGGCTTCGATCGGCTGCGGCTGATCGACCGAATCGCGCAGCGCCTTCCCCAGCCGGTGCCGCCGGCCATCGAACTCGATGCCACCAACGAGGAGCATCTCGCTGCGCTGGCCGACCGGGTACGCGAGTTGGCACCCGAGGGTATCGACGGTGTGCTGCACTCCATCGCGTTCGCACCGCGCACACTCATGGGACCCGACGCCAAGCCGTTCCTGGACGGCCCTGGCCCGGACGCGTCGAAGGCGTTCGAAATCTCGGCGTGGAGCTACGCCTCGCTTGCCCGCGCCGTCCTTCCGGTCATGAACGAGGGCGGTTCCATCGTCGGCATGGACTTCGATCCGCGCACGGCGATGCCGTACTACAACTGGATGGGAGTGGCGAAGGCCGCTCTGGAATCGGTCAACCGCTATGTAGCCCGAGAGGTGGGGCAGGCCAAGCGGATTCGGTCGAACCTCGTCGCAGCCGGTCCCATCCGCACTCTCGCAGCGAAGGCTATTGCCGGAACCGCCACCGATGATGCGAAGAAGATGCAGCAGCTCAACGAGTACTGGGACGGCGCGTCACCGATCGGTTGGAACTACGACGATCCGACCGTAGTGGCCAAGTCCATCGTGGCATTGTTGTCCGACTGGTTGCCCGGAACCACCGGTTCGATCATCTACGTCGACGGCGGCGCCAGCCACAACACGTACCTGCCCGAAGGTATGTGAGCCCGCGCGCTCGAGGGTGAGATCCCTGGCTGACCATGGGCTTTCACCCTCGAGCGCAGCGCGTTTTTCGGTCACATGCGGGTTTGGCGCACAATGGAGAGATGACGACGTCCTCGGCATACGACGCCCTTCTTCTCCTGTCGTTCGGTGGCCCCGAAGAGCCCGCCCATGTTCGCCCGTTCCTCGAGAACGTCACTCGTGGCCGCGGCGTGCCCCCCGAACGGCTCGACGCAGTCGTCGAGCATTACATGCATTTCGGTGGTGTCTCACCCATCAATGCGCTCAACCGCGACATCATCGGCCGCATCGAAGCCGAATTGGCTGCCGCGGGAATCGAACTGCCGGTGTACTTCGGGAACCGCAATTGGCATCCGATGGCGGAGCACACCGTTGCGCAGATGAAGGCGGACGGGGTCGAGCGAGCACTCGTGTTTCCCACATCCGCGTGGGGCGGCTACTCGGGATGTCGGCAGTATCACGAGGACATAGCGCGCGCTCGAGCCTCGGTGGGTGACGGTGCCCCTGACATGGTGAAGATCAGGCAGTATTTCGATCACCCGGTGATGATCGCGTCGTTTGCCGATGCCATCGAGGCCGCGCTCGCCGCGCTGAACCCGGCGGCACGAGCAGGGGCCAGGCTGGTGTTCACCGCACATTCGATTCCCAGTGCCGCCGATGCCCACGCAGGCCCTCCTGCCGACGGCGGTCACCTCTACAGCCGTCAGGTCGCCGACGCGTCGAGGCTCGCCGCGGCTGCAGCCGGGATCGACGACTACGACGTGGTCTGGCAGTCCCGTTCCGGCCCGCCTCAGGTTCCATGGCTCGAACCCGATATCTGCGACCATCTGGAAAAGTTGGTCGGCACCGGCGTCGAGGCGGTGGTTGTCTGCCCGATCGGCTTCGTGTCCGACCATCTCGAGGTGGTGTGGGACCTCGACACCGAAGCGGAAGCGAAGGCGAAAGAACTATCGATGGACTACGTCCGAGCGGCCACCCCAGGCACAGACGTCCGTTTCGCGAAAATGGTTGTGGAACTGGTCCGTGAGTACACCGACGGCGCCGACGCGCGCGGTATCGGCGCAGTGCCGGGCTACGGTTCGACCACCAATGGGGCGCGGTGCGCCGTTGGGTGTTGTGAGCAGCCGACACGACCGGCACGGCCGTCGGCCTGATCTCAGCCGATCATGTGCGCTGCACGCACGTCTGCACCGTCGCTGCGACGGCGCTGAGTCTGGCAGATCGGACGGCACCCCACAACGGTCGCAGCAAGTCTTCTCGGGCAGCTGCCGCGCCGGCGGTGGGCGCCTCGGTGGGGGCATGACGCTGGGCGACCGACAGAATCGCTGCGACGCGGTCCGCGGACTCCATCACTCGAAGAACTCGCTCGGATGTGCCGTCCGGATAGCGGTGGCGAGCCATCTCCGACATCGCACTCTCGATCCGAGCGCGCGCATTGCCGTCCGCGGATCTCGTCGGTAGTACCTGCATGGATCCCAGGGCGTCCGCGGCGCCGCGGACAGCGTCACGCATGGAGTACTCGGCTTGACCGAGCGAGTACTCGCGCACGTAAGGAGAGGTGATGGGGACCGAGAAGACCGTCCAACGAAGAACATCCGGACCTTCGACTGTCGGTACGAAGCCGAGGCCCGTCGTATCCGAGTGCCCGACCACCACAGCCTGCCCAGCAACAAGGGCTGCGCGAGCGAAGTCGCTGTTCGGGGGTAGGTTCTCCACCGCTCCCGGCGCCGGCAGAAGTAACTCGATCACAGCGTCGGCGCTGGTGCGCGGGACGTGTTTGCGGACAGCCGTCAAGAGCGCGGCGACGCCGTCCGCGCGGGGACTCGGCCACGACAGTCCCGTAGCGCCCGCGGTCCGATCGTCGGCCGCCGCGATCAGGTGCATCGGCGCCCACTCGGACAAGGCGTCGATGACGTCGTCGGACGCGCTGACACCGGCCAGCCACGAGCTGGCCCACAGGGTGAGGCTTGCGCTTGGAGAACTCACGACTGCCAAGCATAGGTCGGCGTGGCGCGCGGCGCTTCCTACACGGGGTCGCTACGGTGTCTGCCGTGGCAGACATCTATGGCGGCGACATTCTTTCGGGGCACAGCCGTATGCGCAAGGTTCCAGCGCCCGAGGTGCCTGCGGAGCGAGGTCTGGTTGTCGAGGACGCCGCCAGTGGGTTCTGCGGTGCGGTTGTCGGGTTCGAGAGAACGTACGACGGTGACTTTGTCAGGCTCGAGGACGCTGCGCGTACGACGCGTCTGTTCGCGTTGCGTGAGGCGGCGTTCCTGATCGACGGCAGACGAGTGACGCTCGTGCGCGTTCGCGCTGCAGCGAAGAAACCAGCGGACACCCGGTCGGCGTCCGGTTCGACGAAAGTCGAGGGCGTCCGGGCGCGGACTGCTCGGGCAAGCCGAATCTGGGTGGAAGGGGTGCACGACGCCGCCCTCGTCGAACGGGTGTGGGGGCACGATCTGCGCGTCGAGGGTGTTGTGGTGGAGCACTTGGAGGGCTTGGACAACCTGGGGGAGCGGCTCGCCGATTTCGGGCCCGGGCCGGGACGTCGTGTCGGCGTGTTGGTCGATCACCTGGTGGAGGGATCGAAGGAGTCGAAGCTGACCACCTCCCTCGGACCGCATGTGCTCGTTACCGGTCATCCGTACATCGACGTGTGGGAAGCTGTGCGGCCCAAAGCGGTTGGTATTTCCGCATGGCCGAAAATCCCGCGCGGGCAGGACTGGAAGACCGGTATCTGCCGGGAGCTCGGGTGGGGGTCGCCGAGGGATGGTTGGCGACGCGTCTATTCGTCCGTGTCGTCGTTCCGCGACCTCGAGGCACCCCTGATCGGTGCGGTCGAGCGTCTCGTGGATTTTGTGACAGAGCCGTAGTTTCCAGGTCGTAGCCTGGTCCACCGCCAGCTGTCCGATTTGTGGTTGTATGGACTCTGTGGCGGCGATTATCTGGCTCATCGCAGGAGGTCTCCTTGCAGCGGCCGAAGCGCTGACGGGAGATTTTTTCCTGCTCATGATTGCCGGCGGCGCGTTGGCGACCGCCGGCATCTCCGCGGTGACGGACTTTCCGGTGTGGGCAGATGCAGTGATCTTCGCGCTCGTGTCGTTGGCCCTCGTGCTCGGTGTGCGTCCGATACTGCTTCGCAAGTTCGCGTCGCCCCCAATCCTGACCACCGGCGTCGCCGCGCTGTCCGGCAAATCGGCGCTGGTGCTGGCCCAGGTGTCGGCAACCGAAGGTCAGGTCAAGATCGATGGTGACGTGTGGACTGCTCGCCCGCTCGACGACACCGAGGTGTACGCGCCGGGGACGACCGTGACCGTAATGGAAATTGACGGCGCAACAGCTGTCGTATGGAGGGGAATCTAGTTTCATGGAAGCACTGATAGTTCTGGGCGTCATCGTCTTTCTCGTAGTCGTCCTGCTCGCCAAGTCCGTTGCACTCGTCCCGCAGGCAGATGCAGCCGTCATCGAACGGCTCGGCCGCTACTCCAAGACCGTCTCCGGTCAGCTCACGTTTCTCATTCCGTTCGTCGACCGCATTCGTGCCAAGGTCGATCTCCGCGAACGTGTCGTCTCGTTCCCTCCCCAGCCCGTGATCACCAAGGACAACCTCACGGTGTCGATCGACACGGTCGTCTACTTTCAGGTGACCAACCCGCAGGCCGCGGTCTACGAGATCAACAACTACATCGTCGGTGTCGAGCAATTGACCACCACCACGCTTCGCAACGTCGTCGGCGGAATGACGCTGGAGGAGACGCTCACCTCGCGTGATTCGATCAATGGCCAGCTGCGCGGCGTACTCGACGAAGCCACGGGTCGATGGGGACTGCGAGTGGCACGTGTCGAGCTCAAGAGCATCGACCCGCCGCCGTCGATTCAGGAATCGATGGAGAAGCAGATGAAGGCCGACCGTGAGAAGCGTGCGACCATCCTTACCGCCGAGGGTCATCGGGAGTCTTCGATCAAGACGGCGGAGGGCGACAAGCAGAGCCGCATCCTCGCGGCGGAGGGTGCCAAGCAGGCGTCGATTCTGACTGCCGAAGGTGAGCGCCAGTCCAGAATCCTTCGTGCACAGGGTGATCGCGCTGCGAAGTACCTGCAGGCCCAGGGGCAGGCCAAGGCCATCGAGAAAGTATTCGCCGCGATCAAGTCCGGCAAGCCCACGCCCGAGCTCCTGGCCTACCAGTACATGCAGACACTTCCGCAGATGGCGCAGGGCGATTCGAACAAGGTGTGGATGATTCCCAGCGACTTCGGCGATGCGTTGAAGGGTTTCGCGAAGACGTTGGGTGCACCCGGCGAGGACGGCGTTTTCCGCTACGAGCCGAGTGAAACCTCCGGTGACGAGACGAAGCCCGTCGACGACTCCGAAGAAGTTGCCGAGTGGTTCGAGACGAAGAGTGATCCGGCGGTGGCAGAAGCCGTCGCGGCCGCCGAGGCTGTGGCCAGAACGCCTGTCGATACCTCGCTCAAGCCCGATCCGAGCCTGGCCAAGGGCCTGGGTCTCGGTCTCGGTGAACTGGAGCCGGGTCTGCCGGAGCAGTCACCTCTACCGGAACAGCAGTAGGCACCAGCTCAGCTCACTAGGCCGAGGCCGATACCGCAGACCGCGACGGCCCACATGACGCTGGCGAAAGTCCCGATGATGAATTGTTCGGACGCCGACGACACCTGTGTCGTCGGCGTTTCGGTCGGCGGATCTGTTCCACGCAGTTCCGGATAACGCGCAAGGCCCTTGACGGCCAGGACGATCGCTATTCCCTCCGGCCATCCCGCCAGAATCGACACCGCCACTGCGGTTCGTTCGAGGGCCCCGATCGTCTTCCCGCCGTGCAACGGTCCAGCCGATGCTGGTCCAGGGGGTCCGCCTGGTTCTGGTGCGCCGTCTCTTCGCGCTATCCGGAAAACAGCCGTGACGATCGCAGATCCGCCGACGACGGCAGCTGAGACGGTGACGACATATGTTGCGGCCAGTGCGAAACCCTGTGCCGGGTCGGTCATGGCGCCGGTGATCGCGGCCAGTGCCAACAGGGCTGCAGACACGGCGGCGTTTACCCAGTGCGGTATCGACGGGCGTGAGGGAACGACGGTTGCGGCTGCGGAGAGCACAAGTAGCAGCAGCGTTATGAAGGTCATGTGTCTCCCGGCTGTTCGTTCGAAGCATCGCTGGTGTCGGTGAGAAGGTGTTCGACCAACGTGCGACCGTTGGCTTCGATACTCCACCTCGCCACCGACAATCGTTGCGACATCGCCTGCTTGGAGATCCCGAGTAGGTCTGCCGCGGCGGTCTGGGTGTGCCCCGCATCCATCAATTCGCAGGCCTGGTGCCCCTGTTCGGTGCGGTCCAGGATGAGCATCGCCAACAGCGTCAGTGCAGTCTCGGCGTCGAGAGCACGACCTGTCGTGCGTGAATCCGCAGCGGTGATCGCGAGCCTGGCCGGCGCATTCTTTGCCCGAGTGACGGCGTCGCGGGCTGCCTCGAATGCCGGGCCGCGTCCGGCACGCGTGCTGGTCGGTAGCGGGCGCTCGACCGAACCGACTCCGATTCCCACGCTCCAGTTACCTGTGCGAACCAGAGTCAGTGTGATGTCCACGACGGTGCGGGCGCCTGCCGGTGTGCCGTCGACTACAGCCTGTACCTCGTCACCTGCGGTTCGCTCGAACGGCCGGCGGAGCTGAAGGTGGTGCATGTCTGCGAGCAGGTCCTCGACGCGGTCGACATCACGTCGACTCCGTCGCTGGTCGATCGTCAACACGAACATCAGTCAAGGCTATAAGCTTGAATATGAAGAGTCAACTATCAGGGCTTGACTGCTCGAAATCCAGTGTCTTGGCTTGATGTGCCGCGTCTGAACTCGACCCGGAACTCGACCCTGAACTCGACATTGAACTCGACATTGTCAGCCACCAGTCGATGAACAAGCCGGCCAGACCGACCGCGATGAAGGCCCCGGACAGGGCCAGCATCAGTGGATCGGCGTCACCTCCGAGCGCATCGCCGAGGAGCACAATTCCAACAGTGCCCGGAATCACACCGACCGCGGTCGCGGCAGCGAACGGAACAGTGCGGATCGAGGACACCCCGCAGCAGTAGTTGACTACCGAGAAGGGGACCGGGGCGATCAACCTCAGCGACCCCACCGCCAGCCATCCACGACGAACGAGGGAGTCGTCGATCCTGCGCACCGCCGGGTGCGTCATGCGCGCCGAAAACCAATCGCGACCGACCGCGCGAACCAACAGAAGCGCGAGCACAGCGCTCAGAGTCGATGCGCCCACGGTCAGGCCCAGCCCGGTGAGGGGGCCGAACAACACACCTGCGGAGAGGGTGAACAACGTCCGGGGCACCGGTGCCACCGTCACGATGGTGTGGACCGCGAAGAACACCAGGGGAAAAGTGGGTCCGACCGCATGGGCCCACTCGCGGATCTGCTCGATCGACGGGTGCGGTGCAATCGAAGCGACCACTCCGAGCGCGACGAACAGCGCGACGAGGCCGAATACCCGAAGACCTCGTGAACTGTTCACCACGTTCGCCAACTCTACCGGCGCGGATGTGCACCTCGCCGTTAACAAAACCACCTCCCGTGCAAACGTGAGGTGATCCTCACGATACTGTCGAAGCGATCGCGGTCGGCATCACAGAAGAATCGCACTGTGTCGATCGGCAGCGAGTCAGTCGAGTCGAGGGAGCATTCATCGTGTCCGTTGCTACACAAGAAGACGCCTCACGCAACGCGTATACGGCGTGGCAGAAGGCTGTTGCAGGTGTACTCGCGAAATCGCGGAAGGTCGATATTGCCGACCTGCCCGAGGATCCCGAGCATTTGCTGGATTTCACGACGTACGACGGGGTGACGGTGTCTCCGTTGTACGGCGTGCGCGACGAGCTACCGGAGAATCCTCTTCCGGGCGCATTCCCGTTCGTGCGGGGGCGCGACGCGACGCGCGACGTCAACGCCGGGTGGAAGGTCAGCGTTCGCTTCGGCGCCGGGTCCTCGGACGCCGAAAGCGTCAACCGTTCGATCCTGGACGGACTCGACAACGGTGTCAGCGCGCTGTGGTTGCAGGTGGCTTCGGGCGGCATTTCCGTCGATGACATCGGTCGCACGCTCGACGGAGTTCTGCTCGATCTGGCGCCACTGGTGCTCGACGCCGGGTCCGATACCGTAGCCGCCGCAGACGCTCTGTTCGCGGTACTGGACGCGGCGACAATCGCCGATCGTCGCGCCGTCGACATCAGGTTGGGTGCCACGCCGCTGACGTCTCGTTTCGTCGATCCAGACGGCGACGTTCCGGATCTCGCCGCGATGGCCGCCCTTGCACGACGCTCGATCGACCGCGAGGAGCGCATACGCGCGATCACCGTCGACGGCACCGCTTTTCACAACGCCGGTGCGAGCGATGCTCAGGAAGTGGGGGCGGCTGTCGCCGCAGGGCTCGAGTACCTGCGCACGCTGACCGAGTCGGGTTTGACCGTGGGCGAGGCGCTCGGGCAGATCGAGTTCCGGTATGCAGCCACCGACGATCAGTTCCAGACGATCGCGAAGTTCCGGGCCGCTCGGGCGGCCTGGGCTCGGGTCGCCGATGTGTGCGGCGAGCCAGACCGCGGCGGTGCTCCGCAACACGCGGTGACATCGGAAGCAATGATGGCTCAACGTGACCCGTGGGTGAACATGCTTCGTACGACGCTCGCCGCGTTCGGCGCAGGGATCGGTGGCGCGGACGCAGTGACCGTGCTGCCGTTCGATGCAGCGCTCGAGGGCGGCGCGGCGGGTGTGTCGAAGACATTCGCGGGTCGAATAGCGAGGAACACACAGCTGTTGCTGCTCGAGGAGTCCCACCTGGGTCGCGTACTCGACCCAGGTTCGGGGTCCTGGTACATCGAACAACTCACCGAGGACATCGCCGACAAAGCTTGGGAATTTTTCCAGCTCATCGAGGCGGACGGCGGATACACCTCGGCACTGAAATCCGGCGCCATTGCGGCAGCGATCGACGAGGTCGAATCCACGCGCGACGCGGACATCGCACACCGACGATTGCCCCTCACCGGTGTCAACGAGTTCCCCAACCTTGCCGAAGCCCCCCTTTCGGCCCCGGGGAAGTCGTCCTCCTCGGTCGCTCGGTACGGCGCTGCGTTCGAAAGACTGCGAGACCGGTCGGATGCATATCTGCTCCGCCGCGATGCTCGGCCTCTCGTGTTGCTGGCTCCGTTGGGCTCGGTGGCAGAGCACAACGTGCGTACCACCTTTGCGGCGAATCTCCTTGCCTCCGGCGGCATCGAAGCGCAGAACCCCGGCCCGTTGACCGCCGAGACCATAGCCGATGCAGTGCACAGTTCGGGGGCACGGATCGCAGTTCTGTGTGGGACCGACAAGCGTTACGCGGAGGAGGCACGCGCAGCCGTGCAAGCGCTACGCGAGGCCGGCATCGACCGCGTATTGCTCGCCGGTTCCGGCGCGAGCTTCACCGATATCTCCGGCCCCGAGCGACCCGATGATTTCCTCACGGCGAAAGTCGATGCTGTCGCTGTCCTCACCGATCTCCTCGACCACCTGGGAGCATGATCATGACCACCGACGAGACCGCCGAAGTGGCCGCGCCGCAGCAGTCCGAACCGAACAAGCGGGTGATCGGCAGCTTCGCCGACGTACCCCTGAAAGACCAGCAGGCGACTCCAGCGGCCGCTCCATCCAGCGATGATGTTGCCGCGCACATCGAGGCGGGTGCGAGGGCGAACAACTACGCCGCCGAGCAGGTGGTTTGGTCGACCCCCGAAGGTATCGACGTCAAGCCCGTCTACACCAAGGCCGACCGCGACGCCGCCGAGGCGGAGGGCTATCCACTCGACTCCTATCCCGGTGCACCACCATTCGTACGCGGTCCGTACCCGACGATGTATGTGAACCAGCCGTGGACCATTCGTCAGTACGCGGGATTCTCGACCGCAGCCGAATCGAACGCCTTCTACCGCCGAAACCTCGCAGCCGGCCAGAAGGGCCTATCGGTCGCGTTCGATCTCGCGACGCACCGAGGCTACGACTCGGACCATCCCCGTGTACAAGGTGACGTGGGCATGGCAGGGGTCGCGATCGATTCGATCTACGACATGCGTCAGCTCTTCGACGGCATCGATCTCGGCAGCGTGTCGGTATCGATGACGATGAACGGGGCAGTGCTGCCGATTCTTGCCTTGTACGTTGCTGCGGCCGAGGAGCAGGGCGTCGGGCCGGACAAACTCGCGGGCACGATCCAGAACGACATTCTCAAAGAGTTCATGGTTCGCAACACCTACATCTATCCGCCGAAGCCGTCGATGCGGATCATCTCGGACATCTTCGCGTACACGAGCGCCGAGATGCCCAAGTACAATTCCATCTCCATCTCCGGGTATCACATCCAAGAGGCCGGTGCGACAGCAGATCTGGAGCTGGCATACACGCTCGCGGACGGCGTCGAGTACATTCGCGCCGGCTTGGATGCGGGCATGGACATCGATACCTTTGCGCCGCGCCTGTCGTTCTTCTGGGCTATCGGAATGAACTTCTTCATGGAGGTTGCCAAACTTCGCGCTGGGCGTCTCCTCTGGTCGGAACTGGTGCAGAAGTTCGAGCCGAAGAGTGCCAAGTCACGCTCGCTCCGCACCCATTCGCAGACTTCGGGATGGTCGCTCACGGCGCAGGATGTATTCAACAACGTCGCCCGGACCTGCGTCGAAGCCATGGCGGCGACACAGGGCCACACTCAGTCGCTGCACACCAACGCTCTCGACGAGGCACTCGCACTACCGACGGACTTCTCTGCGCGCATCGCACGAAACACTCAGCTGTTGATCCAGCAGGAGTCCAACACCACGCGTCCGATCGATCCATGGGGTGGCTCGCATTACGTCGAGTGGCTCACCCACCAGCTTGCCAATCGGGCCCGAGCCCATATCGCCGAGGTCGAAGCGGCGGGGGGCATGGCGCAGGCGATCGGTGAAGGCATCCCCAAACTGCGTATCGAAGAGGCCGCCGCACGAACGCAGGCCCGCATCGACTCGGGTCGCCAGCCACTCGTCGGCGTCAACAAGTACGTGCCCGACGAGCCGGACACGATCGAGGTTCTCAAGGTCGAGAATTCGAAGGTGCGCAAGGAACAAATCGACAAGCTCGCCCGGCTGCGCGCCGAGCGCGACTCCGGCGAGGTCGAGGCGGCGCTGGCAAACCTGACCCGGGCCGCAGCGTCGGATCAGCCCGGTATGGAGAACAATCTGCTGAATCTGGCGATCGATGCGGCCCGCAAGATGGCCACCGTCGGCGAGATCTCCGAGGCGCTCGAGAAGGTCTACGGGCGCCATCAGGCAGAGATCCGGACAATCAGTGGTGTGTACCGCGACGAAGCAGGCAAATCCAAGAACCTCGCCCGGGCGACCGAGCTGGTCGAACAGTTCGCCGAGGACGAGGGGCGCCGCCCACGTGTGCTCGTATGCAAGATGGGCCAAGACGGCCACGACCGAGGGCAAAAGGTCATCGCAACGGCGTTCGCGGACATCGGGTTCGACGTCGACGTCGGCCCGCTGTTCCAGACGCCGGAGGAGGTGGCGCGTCAGGCGGCCGACAACGACGTTCACGTCGTCGGTGTGTCCTCCCTTGCCGCCGGTCACCTGACGCTGGTTCCGGCCCTGCGGGAGGCTCTGGCCGCAGTCGACCGCCCGGACATCATGATCGTCGTCGGCGGTGTCATCCCACCCGGTGACTTCGAGGAGCTTCATGCCGCAGGCGCGGCTGCGATCTTCCCGCCGGGGACGGTGATCGCCGACGCCGCGATCGGTCTGGTGGAAAAGCTCTCCGTCCAGCTCGGTCACGCACCGCATCCGTCCGAGCGTGAGGCCAGCGCCTGAGTATGAGCGCTCCGAAACGCCCGGCACGCACGGTGGACATCGACGTCGTAGCAGCGTCGGTACTGGCAAACGAGCGGTCCGGTCTTGCTCGCGCCATCACACTCGTCGAGTCCACCCGTGCCGACCATCGTGATTTGGCCCAGCAGCTACTGCTGCAGCTTCTGCCGCATGCCGGCGCGTCTCATCGCGTCGGCATCACAGGCGTTCCAGGGGTGGGGAAATCAACATTCATCGACACCCTGGGCATGTACTTGATCGAGCGTGGGCATCGGGTTGCGGTGCTCGCCGTCGATCCGTCGTCGACCCGCACAGGCGGGTCGATACTGGGAGACAAGACCCGCATGGCCCGGTTGGCGGTCGAGAAGGACGCCTACATCAGGCCGTCGCCGACATCGGGCACACTCGGCGGCGTCGCTCGGGCAACGCGCGAGACCATCGTGCTGCTCGAGGCCGCAGGCTTCGATGTGATTCTCGTCGAGACAGTCGGTGTTGGGCAGTCCGAGGTGACCGTGGCGAACATGGTGGACTGCTTCACTTTTCTCACTCTCGCGCGTACGGGTGACCAGCTGCAGGGCATCAAGAAGGGTGTTCTCGAGTTGGCCGATCTGGTCGCCGTGAACAAGGCCGACGGCAAGCATGCCGTCGAGGCGGAAAGCGCGGCCCGCGAACTGGCCGGCGCACTGCGGATGATCTATCCACACGATGCCATTTGGCAGCCGCCGGTTCTGACGATGAGCGCTCTCGAGGGGACGGGCATCGCGGAGTACTGGGACACCGTCGAAAGACACCGTCAGGTGCTCACCGATGCGGGCGAGTTCGCAGAGAAGCGTCGCAAACAGCAGGTCGATTGGACCTGGACGATGGTCGATGATCAGTTGCTGCGGCGCCTGGCGCAGAACCCGGCGGTCAAAGCGATCCGGTCCGATGTCGAACAGCGTGTGCGTGCCGGCTCGTTGACCGCTGCGCTGGCCGCACAGGAGCTGCTCGACGCGTTCGACGGTCGCTCGCCCGCTCAGTAGAGCCTTTCGGCCATCCCGCCGACGCGGTCGATCAGATCGTCGAAGAACCGCACTGGATCCGTCGTCGTGGCGATCGCCGCGTTGGGCTCGCGGCCCCACATGCCCCGCCAGTCCGCGACCGTGGTTCCGCGCGTGAGTGTCCCGGCCAGTTCGACGTCCACGGTGGCGACGCGGCACGTCACGATGGAGGGGTCGAGTGCGACGGCCGCGGCGAACGGATCATGCATGTGTGCCAGGAATCCCTGGTCGTGGTCTCGGTGAAACTCCATGTAGAACCGGACGGCGTCGGAGAAATGACGAATGACGGGGTTGGAGGCCGCTGAGCGCGTGGTGGGTGCGTGGTGGTCGGCGATGACCTCCGCTGGGGAACTGCCGGCGCGCTCGGCCAGTCGAG
The DNA here is from genome assembly GCF_020889545.1 of Rhodococcus sp. I2R. NCBI lineage: Bacteria > Bacillati > Actinomycetota > Actinomycetes > Mycobacteriales > Nocardiaceae > Rhodococcus > Rhodococcus sp. I2R. The sequence continues at coordinate 75,693 of NZ_JAHUTG010000008.1, read as the reverse complement.
CGATGTGATCGGGGCGCATCTCCATCGTCTCCGTGATGTCGAGCGGGCAGACTATCGGTAGGCGGTCCGCCGGTAGTCCTGCGAACGCCGCGAAGACCTCGGCAGCGGCTTCGGGGTCGACGGCGATGTTCCATTCGCTGGTCGGGGTCGTGTTGCCGGGATGATGAAAAGCGCCACCCATCACGACAAGCCTTTGCAACAGACGAGGCAGGGCCGGCTCGATCCGAATGGCCATCGCCAGGTTCGTCAGCGGCCCGGTCACGAGGCCGGTGATCTGCCCAGGTCGCTCGCGAACGAGTTCCACCCAGGCGTTGGTCGCGTTGCGGTTGGAGAGCTTCCGCTGCGAAACCGGTAGTTCGGCGTATCCGATGCCCTGGGGCCCGTGCGTGTCCTCGGTAGTCATCAGGGGCGCGAGCAGCGGCGTCTGTGCGCCGAGGGTGACCTCGATATCGCCGGCTTTGCACAGATCGAGCCAAGCGAGATTGTTGGCGGCGACCTGATCGACGGGTACGTTCCCGGCGGTCGAGGCGATCGACAGGATCTCTGCCCGCGGATGCGCCAGCAGGTAGAGCAGGGCGAGGGAATCGTCGATCCCGGTGTCGACATCGACGATCATCGGCACCACACTCTGCTGGCTTGCCGAGGCCGACCTCTCGAACGATGGGGGAGTAGTGCGCACTTGTCCATCGTGCACGTGCGCAATGATCAACTGCTCATCGGGCTCGGACCATCAGGTACGTCGAACACAGGCACGTCGCTGCCCCACGCATGCGCTGGTGAGCGGTAGTCCGCATACTCTGCCAGAGCAGGTTTGGCGGACCTGATAGCGCCGTGAACGGTGGTGGTAGTGGTTGCCGGGGGGAGAGTCGGCGAGGGTGGGTCCGTGCGTCGACCGGGAGCGGACAGCAGCCATGCCGCTGTTCGCTCGAGCGAGACCGCCACATGGTTTCCGGGTGCACCCGTTTCGATGTCGGCGAGTGAGTCCACCACCCCCGCCGCGAGCAGGTATCCGCTCGCGTGGTCGAGCGCCTGCGCAGGTAGCGCGCCGGGACGCCCGTCGGTGTGTTCGATCAGCGCGATCCCCGATGCGGCCTGCACGATGCTGTCGAATCCCCGCCGCTGGTGCCATGGCCCCGGACTCCAGGCGGACACTGTCGCGTGCACGATCCGAGCGGGGACGCGGGGCAGCACGGACTCGATCGATCCCGGCCGGTATCCGGTGACGAGGACGTCGGCCTGAGTGAGGAGCTCGGTCAGGATCCGGGCGCCGCGGGCGGAGGTCGCATCGACCGTCGCGGAACGCTTTCCTTGACCGTTCTCCAGATGCTGCCACTCGATCTCCGGCAACCGCGGTGCGTCGATGCGCAGCACCGACGCACCGAGCAGAGCCAAGGCCCGCGTAGCAACGGGGCCGGCGATGACCCGCGTCAAGTCGAGTACTCGAAGCCCGTCCAGCGGTCGCTCCGCGCGCACGCGTGCGCGTTGCACCTGCGCTCCTTGCTCGAGATCCGCTTGCTCGAGATTCGCTTGCTCGGTGTTCGCTGGGACGAGGCGCGCGGTACGGCGCACCAACGGGCCGCGACTTGCCTCGGCGCCTTCGGCGCAGATCCATTCGTCCTCGGTACGCACCCGCACAGCGATGGCGTTGCCACGCGCGCAACGGTGTTCGATCTCCGACCCCGGCAGTTCTGCCAGCCGCGCCGACAACCTTTCGCACTCGACCTCGGGCGCGAGGCCCAGTGCCTCGGTGAGCGCGCGCTTGTGGTGTGGATAGTTCGCATGCGTGCGCACCCATCCGTCGGCGCTTTCGAAGAACCCGGATAGCTCCGAAAACGCCTGCACCGGCTCGCCTTCGATTCGAAGCATCTTTTCGCCCGAGAACGACGCCGTGATCCGGTTCGGATCGAGCAGCCACCTGGAACTGGGCAGATTTCGGCTCGCGCGAAAGCGGTCGATGGCGGCAGCGAGGCACGCGACCGAGTCCGCGGCCAGTTCGCGCACGGGTAGTCGCGCGGACAACCCGGTACCCCATCGGAGTTCGTCGATCCGACTCCCGGTGGAGTCGGTGCCGAGGGCTCGGTCGTAATCGCGGAGAAGGCCCGCGTGGATCAGATCTTCTTCGCCCATATTTCGAGTCCGGCTCCGCGCAAACGGGATACGAGTGCATCTCCGATACCAGTTGCAGGCGTGAGAACGCCGCTGGAGTCGGGCAACTCGTCCCGATTGTGCACGAGGGCGAGCGCGGATTCGCCGAGCATCACCGATGTGGCCTTGTAACCCGGGTCTCCTGCGGCCTTGACCCGGGACTGGTATTTCGCACCGTTCGTCGCTGTGGTGTATAGATCGACGGTGAAGTGCCCGCTTTCCTGCGCCTCGGGGCTGGGACCGTCGCCCGGCTTCGGCAGAACGCGATCGAGGATCTTGCCGGGTAGGAATGTCATCCCCAGGACCACTGCCCCCAGGCCAGCAGAGACCACTCCGGCTATGACCGGGGACGCGATCGACGAGCCGACCGACATCACTTCCCGGTAGCGGAACTTTCGGCCGTAGGCGTAATCGCGTAATGCATTGCTACGTCGCACGATCCGAGTGTTGTAGGACGCCATGACGAAGGGTGCCTTCCAGCCGCGCAGGTTGGGGGCGATCTCGGTGCCGTTGACCAATGTCACATCGGATTGACGGCCGAGATCCGGTTCCAGGGACCGGTCGGGGCTCAGTGAGTACGGACTTGCTGCGAGCTTGCGGAGGGCGCTGTCCTTCTTGACCTCCTGGATCTGTGTTCGAAGCGAATCGATGGTGCCGCCGCTCACACCGCCGCGCATCGAGCTGACGACCAGGGTGGTGTCCGTCAGTTCGCCGGCAGCGTCGGCGACGGTAGCAGCGTGGAGCACATGGACACCGATATCGGACGGTATGGAATCGAATCCGCACGAGTGCACGATTCGGGCGCCGGTACGCTTCGCGATCTCGTGGTTGGTGTCGATGCTCTTGCGAGCGAACAGCACCTCTCCGGTGAGGTCGACGTAATCGGTACCGGATTCTGCGCAGACCGTGGTGAGCGGCAGACCGTACTTGGCGTACGGTCCGACCGTGGTGATCACCACGCGAGTGGACTCGGCCATGCTTCGCAGCGAGTCGATGTCGGTGGCATCGGCTTCGACGAGGGGCCACTCGGCGGCGGTACCCGGAAGCGATCGGCGTGCAGCGACGAGCTTCGAGCGCGAACGCCCGGCCAGCGCGATCGCGGTGCCCGCCGGCGCATGCTCGGCGAGGTACGCCGCGGTGAGGCGCCCGACGAAGCCGGTAGCGCCGTAGACGACGATGTCGTACTGGCGTGATGCCGCAGCTTTGTCGGTCGGCTCGGTGCCGCTGTTCGTGTCGCTGGATGTCATGCAACCGACACTAACGCGGATCACCGACGGAGTCGAAGACGCCGACCTTCAGAGCGGCCAAGTATGAACCGGCTTCCCCTCGTCCATCAATTGCACGTAGTCGGCGAGCATTCCGGCGAGAGCGGTCTCACGGCTGTCGCCCGCGCGTTCGCGGGCCGCCACGGATTCGCGCTGCCATACCGACCCTGAGCGTTTGCTCAGGCAGCGGGCCTCGATAACTCCCAGATACCTCTCCCGCACAGCTGTGTCGACGCCGTAGGCGGCCAGTCCCGCGTCCGCCATCGGAAGCAATCGTCGGAGCACCAGTTCCTGTGGAGTCACCCAGCCGACCTCCGGCCAGTACAGGCGCGAATCGAAGCCGCTCCGCGCCGCCGAATGCAGGTTCTCGATCGCGGCGTCGTAAGACATCTGCGTCCACAGGGGCCGGTCGGCGTCGGCGAGCGATTTGACCGTGCCGTAGTAGAACGCCGCATCGGCAAGGGTGTCGATCACCGACGGCCCAGCAGGTAGCACGCGGTTCTCGAGGCGAAGGTGGTGACCGCCGCCGGTGCTGTCGTAGATGGGACGGTTCCACCGATACACGGTGCCGTTGTGCATTCGGAGTTCCGATAGTTCGGGGGTACCTCCCGCGGCGAGTACTTCCTTGGGGTGCTCGGCACTGCACACCGGCAACAACGCAGGGAAGTAGCGAGAGTTCTCCTCGAAGAGGTCGAAGATGGAGGTGATCCACCGTTCACCGAACCACACGCGTGGCCGCACGCCCTGATTCTTCAGCTCGAGTGGTCGGGTGTCGGTCGCCTGTTCGAACAGCGGCAGTCGCGTTTCGTGCCACAGTGCCTTGCCGGCGAAGAACGGTGAGTTCGCGGCGAGGGCTACCTGCACTCCTGCAATTGCCTGGGCTGCGTTCCAATAGGAGGCGAACTCGTCGGGGTCGACCTGCAGATGGAGTTGAACGGACGTGCACGCCGCCTCGGGGAGAATGGTGTCGGTGACGGTCGAGAGTTCCTCCGCGGCAGCGGCCCCGGGAAGCCGCACGCCGGAGATCTGCAGTTCGATGTCCTCGCCGCGCGCTGCAAAGATCTGTTGATTCAACAGATCGTAGCGGGGACTCGCGGACAACCAACGATGTTCGAAGTGCTTTTCCGCCAAGGTAGGCAACATGCCGATCATGACGATTCGGCTACCGGAGGTCCGTGCTCGTTCGTTGGCGGCGTTGAGTGAACGACGCAGATCGTGTTCGAGATCGGCCATGCTGCGACCGTGCAGTGGGCGCGGCGCGACGTTGATCTCGATATTGAACTGACCGAGTTCGGTCTGATAGTCGGGATCGGCGATGGCATCGAGAACGGCGGCGTTCGCCATCGACGGCGCCATCTCGGCGTCGATCAGGTTCAGTTCGACTTCCATCCCGATCTGCGGTTCGCCCACGTCGAAGGTCCGCTCTGCGAGCATCTCCGCCAAGGCATCGAGGCAGTCCTGAACCTTCTGCCGGAACCTGTGTCGATCCTGCCGGGTGAATTTTCGCTGTTCGACCTCTTGGCCCATCGACGATCACCTTGCCTTCCACACCGTCCGAGCACCCGAAAGGTCCGTATAGCCGCGAGTATTGCAGCGCAAACGTCGCAGGTCACGAAGGGGTGCGCGAGTCACCAGGGGGACGGCGAGAAGTCCTTCAGAAACTGGCCGTACAGATCCACACCGAGTTCGCCCTGAACGATGGGGTCGTAGACGCGCGCAGCACCGTCGACGAGGTCGAGTGGTGCGTGGAAACCTTCGTCCGCGAGTCGCATCTTGGTGTGGTGTGGGCGCTCGTCGGTGATCCAGCCGGTGTCCACGGCGCTCATCAGGATTCCGTTCTCACGCATTTCCTTCGCGCTCGTCCTGGTCAGCATGTTCAACGCGGCCTTGGCCATGTTCGTGTGGGGGTGCCCAGGGCCTTTGTACGCCCGGCTGAACTGGCCTTCCATCGCGGAAACGTTGACGATGTACTTCCGCCGGGACGGTGATGCTTCCATCGCAGCTCGCAGGCGCGATACCAGAATGAACGGGGCGACCGAATTGCACAGTTGGACTTCGAGGAGTTCGACCGGATCCACCTGATCCACGGTGTGGATCCAACTGTTCGTCTCGGCCAGGTCGGGGACCAGGCCGCCGGCATCGATGGCGAGACCCTGTTCGATGCGTTCGGCGGTCGCCGAACCGGCAAGCAGAGCAAGCGAACTCACCGACACCGCCATGCTCGCGCTGACGGCGCCGCCGATCTCGACCGGGGTTTGCGGAAGAGAAGTCGCAAGCGAGCTGGGATGAGCCTCGCTGGTCTTACCGAAGGTGATGACCTCGGCGCCGACGCCCTCGGGCAACGCGAGAGCCTCCGCATCGATCAGTGCGCTGTACGACCCGGCGGAGCGCTTGACCGTCTGTGCCGCGTTGTTGATCAGTATGTCGAGTGGACCTTCGGCCGCCACCGAGTCGGCGAGCGCGACCACCTGAGCCGGGTCCCGCAGGTCGATTCCGACGACTCGGAGTCGATGCATCCACCGGTCGCTGTCGTCCATAGCCGAGAAGCGCCGAATCGCATCTTTGGGGAAACGTGTGGTGATGGTGGTGTGGGCGCCGTCGCGCAGAAGGCGCAGCGCGATGTACATGCCGATCTTCGCCCGTCCGCCTGTCAGCAGCGCTCGCCGCCCCGACAGATCCGTCCTCGCGTCACGCTTGCTTCGATTGAGCTCCGCGCAGTCGGGGCACAGTTGGTGATAGAAGGCGTCGACGAGGGTGTATCGCTGCTTGCAGATGTAGCACGGTCGCGGGCGAACCAGCGTTCCGGCGTATTCACCGGATGCTCGCGCGGTCAGCGACAACCCTGCTGTCTCGTCGTCGATCCGTTCCGGCGAGCCTGTCGCGGTGGCAGCCACCACGGCCCGGTCCGCTTCCGAAATGGCGGTCCGAGCCGCAACTCGGCGCGACTTCTTCAAGTTCTTGAACATCCGGCCCGATGCTCGTTGCACCGCAATCGAATCGGGATGGCTGCTGTCGAGTTCTCCGACCTGCTGCAGCACGCGCAGGCACGTCGCCAGGTCTGCCGGATCCACCGACCGACCGTCCGAAGCATCATCGTGCACGGGTGCGGTCATGAAAGCTGTCCTTTCGGCGGGCTCTGCAGCTCGGGTTGGACCCACAGACGAGACAAGCCCCGATTCGCGAAGAATCGGGGCTTGTCTCGTCTGTCTCAACACAGAACTTGCGGATCGTGATTCGATCGCTGGTGTCCGAGGGGGGACTTGAACCCCCACGTCCGTTAATAGGACACTAGCACCTCAAGCTAGCGCGTCTGCCATTCCGCCACTCGGACCAGTTCATGCTCTGCCGCAGCTGCTCGCTGCGTGCTGGACAAAGATATACGACACGATGCCGAACGCCCAAATCCGCACGTCAGTTCGTACGTGGAACGTCGGTGGGTGGTAGGAACAAGGTGTGTCTCCTGCCGATGAAGCCGATAGAACCCCCGAAAAATCCGCACGTACCTCCGCGCTCGACGAGGTTGTCGACCTCGTCAGTGCCCTCATTCGATTCGACACCTCGAACACCGGTGAACTCGAGACCACCAAGGGTGAGAAGGAGTGCGCCGAGTGGGTGGCGCACAAGCTGGCCGAGGTCGGCTACGAGACCGAGTACGTCGAATCCGGGGCGCCGGGACGCGGCAACGTATTCGCGACGCTCGCGGGCGCCGATCCTGCTCGCGGAACGCTGCTGATCCACGGCCACCTCGATGTGGTGCCCGCAGAACCGGCTGACTGGAGCGTGCATCCGTTCTCCGGTGCGGTCGAGGACGGCTACGTCTGGGGCCGGGGTGCGGTGGACATGAAGGACATGGTCGGGATGGCCCTCGCGTTGGCGCGCCAGTTCAAGTCGAACGGGACGGTGCCGCCGCGTCCCATCATGTTCGCCTTCCTCGCCGACGAAGAGAACGGTGGGCGGTGGGGATCCCACTGGTTGGTGGAGAACCGTCCGGATCTCTTCGAGGGTGTCACCGAGGCAGTGGGGGAGGTCGGTGGTTTCTCGCTGACGGTCGCTCGGCCCGACGGTACCGAGAAACGCCTCTACATGGTCGAGACAGCCGAGAAGGGTCTCGGTTGGATGAAGCTGACCGCGAAGGCGCGGGCCGGGCACGGCTCGTTCCTGCACGATGAGAACGCAGTCACCTATCTCGCCGAAGCCGTCGCGAAACTCGGCAATCACACTTTTCCGTTGGTGATCTCCGATTCGGTGGCGGAATTCCTGTCCGCGGTGGCCGAGGAAACCGGTCTGGACTTCGACCCGGCGTCCCCGGATCTGGACGGAACGCTGCGCAAGCTCGGAAGCATCGCACGCATCGTGGGTGCGACGCTGCGCGATACCGCCAATCCGACGATGTTGAAGGCCGGCTACAAGGCAAACGTGATTCCGCAGACGGCCGAGGCAGTGATCGACTGCCGCGTCGTTCCCGGTAGGCAGGCGGAGTTCGAGCGCGAGGTCGACGAACTGATCGGTCCGAATGTCGAGCGGGAGTGGATCACCGCCCTCGACTCGTACGAGACCACCTTCGACGGCCATCTCGTCGACGCCATGAACGCTGCAGTGCTCGCACACGACGAGAACGGTCGGACTGTTCCGTACATGCTGTCGGGCGGGACCGATGCAAAGGCTTTCGCGAAGCTGGGTATTCGGTGCTTCGGGTTCGCACCGCTCAAGCTGCCTCCCGAGCTAGATTTCGCTGCCCTGTTCCACGGTGTCGACGAGCGTGTGCCGGTGGAGTCACTCGAGTTCGGTACACAGGTGTTGGAACACTTCCTGCTCCACAGCTGAGAATGACCCACGCTGCGGAACGACCATGAAGAAAGTACCGAAAGGAATGTCGATGACTCACGACCCCTACGAAGCGCTACCTGATTTGCCCTCGTTCGAACTGACCTCGGAGGATCTCGCGGAAGGCGCCACGCTGTCGGCCCAGCAGGTCAGCGGAATCATGGGCGCGGGAGGACACGACGCGTCGCCGCAGCTGTCGTGGTCCGGGTTCCCGGACGGGACCAAGAGCTTCGCGGTTACCGTCTTCGATCCGGACGCGCCGACGGGGTCCGGCTTCTGGCACTGGGCCGTCGCGAACATCCCGGTGACCACAACATCACTCGTCTCGGGTGCCGGGGACGACACCGGAACCGGTGTCCCTGCCACTGCGGTGACGTTGAAGAACGACGCGGGTCTGTTCCGGTACATCGGTGCGGCCCCGCCGGCCGGGCACGGACCGCATCGATACATCTTCGCGGTGCACGCTGTCGATGTGGACCGCTTGGAGGTCGACGAGACGGCGACGCCTGCGTATCTCGGGTTCAACCTGTTCTCGCACGCCATCGGCCGCGCCCTGCTGACCGGTGTGTACGAGGCCTGACAGGCTTCGACCGGCGGCGATGGCCTGGATATCGCTGCCGGTGCGGGTTCGCCGGTCAGCGCACTCCCGCGCCCACTGCCTCGCCGACCGATGCGAAGCCCGCGGCCCGAACCCGTGCTGCGATGCCTCGATTGATGGACCGCATCCAGAATGGCCCGCCGTAGATGAATCCTGTGTACCCCTGGACCAGCGATGCGCCACTCAGAATGCGTTCCCAGGCCTGATCCGCAGTCTCGATTCCGCCGACCGAGACGATTGCGATCTGCGAACCGACCCGGCCGTAGAGTCTGCGCAGAACCGCCAGTGACCGGTCGGCGAGCGGTGCGCCCGACAGTCCACCCGCGCCGATGCTCTCGATGGTGTCGGCGTCGGTGTGGAGGCCGGTTCGACCGATCGTGGTGTTGGTGGCGACGATGCCGTCGAGCCCGAGTTCGACCGCGAGATCTGCGACCGCGTCGATGTCGTCCTCGGAAAGATCGGGTGCGATCTTGACCAGAACGGGCACGGTCGCTACCTGCTGTACGGCGATGAGAATCGGCCGCAGCGATTCGACCGCTTGCAGGTCACGTAGACCAGGGGTGTTCGGTGAGCTGACGTTGACGACGAGGAAGTCCGCGAGAGGACCCAGCAAAGTAGCGCTGACGGTGTAGTCGTCCGCGGCCTGCGCCGCAGGCGTCACCTTGGTCTTGCCGATGTTGGCGCCGATCGGGATTCCGCCGCGCCGAGTGCGCAGAGTGTTCGCTGCACTCCCTGCGCCGTGATTGTTGAAGCCCATGCGGTTCACCAGAGCCCGGTCGGCGGGCAACCGAAACAGTCTGGGAGCGGGATTCCCCGGTTGCGCCTGAGCCGTCACAGTGCCGATCTCGGCGAATCCGAAACCCATGGGCCCCCAGACATCGACACCGTCGGCGTTCTTGTCGAAGCCAGCGGCGAGCCCGAGGGGCGCGGGAAAATCGACTCCGAACACGGTGTTTCTCAGTACCGGGTCTTTGACCGCCAGGATTCTCGCAACGAGTGAGCGCAACGGGCCGAGTGAGGTAGCTGCTCGCATTGCCGAGAACGCGAGATGGTGAACGCGTTCGGGCGGGAGCAGAAACATCAATCGGAGAACAGCGCGATACACGGTTTGACCCACAGTCCTACTTTCTTCTTCAGAGGCCCGGATCCGGGACATGATGCGCGGTCTTTTTGCGTTTGAGAAGGACCTTGCGGCTGCCATCGGTGTACAGGCGCACACGGGAGAGCTCCCAGCCGCCGAACTCGGCCTGGATGGCGAGCCGCATCGATGCGGTCACCCGGGTCACGTCGGGTGGCAACTTCAGCGGGACGTACTCCCAGTCGTCCGAAGCCGACTCCCATTCCGTCGGCATACGGCTGCGCACGCTCTTGTTCTTCGACACCGTGGCTGCTGCCCCTTTTCGCTCGCGTGGTCGGGGACGAGAAGGCTCAGACCACGCCCTCGACCGAGATGCGTTGCAGTCCGCTTCCCGACGCCGACCCGACGAACAATGTGCCCGTATCACTGTCCACGGCGATGGAATCCGGCTGCCTCACCGTGGCGAACCTGCCCACTTCGACAGGAATTCCCGTGTCCAACGTGTATCCGACCACCTGGTTGTCTCCCGGGGTGCTCACCCAGACCACGTTCGTGACGTCATCGTAGGTGACCGCCCACGGCTGTGCGCCGACTGGGAAACGCTGTCGGAGCAGAAGGTCGTCGGACGAGAATACGAGAAGCTCGCTCCCTGCGGCGTCGGTGACCAGAATGCGCCCGAAGTTGTCGGTGTCGAGTTTCGCCGCGCCGGTACCGGCGCGCAGGGCGATCGAGAGTGACTCGGCTTCGATGTCGACCTGGGTCAGCGAAGTCTGTCGTCGGTCCAGTGCCGCCATTCCGAATTCGGTCACGGCCAAGGCGTCCACGGACGTCAAGCCGTCGACAACCTGTGACTCGTTCGTGGCCGGGTCGATCATGTGAATCGAACCACGATCGTCCCCGGCAGCGATGCGCCCGTCGTTCAGCATCGCGGCGCTGAGCAGATTTCCGTCGACACTCAGAATGTCGATGGAGTCGTCCCCGATATCGGCGCTCGAGCTGCGGAGATCCACCCGCGCGAGTTGGTCCTGCATCGGCAACAGAACAGAGCCGTCGCCGACGGTCACGATGTCGGATGCCGCCGCGGGCAGCGTGATCACTCTCGGCGCCGCGTCGGCCAGGTCGGCGTCGAACACTTGCAGCGACCTCGAATCGTCCGTCAGCGCAACGACACTGCGCGTCGAGGCGTCGAATGTGGTGGAATGCAGACCGGAGGGGGACGAAGTGATCGAACCGCTCGGGGGAGCGGAAATCTCGGGCGAATCGATGCCGTCGAGCGGTTGCAGGCTGGCAGGATCGAATCCGTCCGCACCGTTGTCGCCGGAACACCCGACAGCCAACAGACACGCCGATACGGATGCAACCACGACGAGCATTCGCCGTGACGTGGGTCTGTCTTCCATCAATCCAGCTCCAATGGTGCGCTCGGTACGAGAATGGGTCGTCGGTTCAGACTGCCTGATCGGGTCCCGGGCGACACTCCCGGACCACCGAAACGGTCGGGGTGCACTGGCGGCGTACCGTGTCATACGGGGAAACACGAGGAGTCCAGTTGGATACCGAGGAGATTACGAGCGGCGTCGAGGCCGGGTTCAGACCTGGACGACCGTCCAAGGATGCACGATTCACCGTCGAGCAGATCACCACCGGGCCGCACGCGAGCGGGTTCGGGTCCACCGACGATTGTCGCCCTTTCTCGTTTCGCGTCCGTAAGAGCACTCTGTACCTGGAGCTGTATCGCGCTGATCTGAACACTGCGATGCCGGACAGTTCCGATGTCACCGCTGTGTCGGAGCAGTCGGTGACGGAGATCGATCTGACCGACGAACGCAGCATCGTCGCGGCGGTTCGCGACGCCGTCGGCACCGCCGAGGAACTCGGCACCGGCTCGCGAGACTCGTCGGCCGTGCGAACCCTGCTCGATCGCGTGGATTCGCTCATCAAGATCATCTAGTCCTCGCAGGCCGGGTGCGCACAGGAAGCACGAGAAGCTCACCAGTGACCGGGTGGTCGAACACCTCTACGGGATAGCCGTAGACACGTGTCAGGCGCCGTGCATCGAAGACTTCTCGCGGCGTTCCGACCGCGTCGATCCGCCCGTTGTGCAGAACCGCAATCCGGTCCGCGTACGCCGCCGCGAGTGCCAGATCGTGCAAGACCACGACGACGGCATCGGCGTTCGCCGCCCGCGTGCGTGCCACAGCCATCACTGTTTCCTGATGTCCGAGATCGAGCGCCGCGGTCGGTTCGTCGAGAAGGATGGTCGATGTTCGCTGGGCCAGTACCCGCGCCAGTGACACCCGGGCACGTTCACCGCCGGAGAGTGCAGCGAAGGGTCGGTCCGCGAACCGTTCCACATCGCAGTCGGCCATCGCGCGCACCACTGCAGCGTCGTCGTCCACCGCTTGCGGCGTCCGTTGCCACGGTGACCGGCCCATTCGGACGACTTGCTCGGCCGTGAACGAGAATCCGACGGTGTGTTGCTGCGGCAGGACGGCGCGACGCCTCGCGAGTCGAAGATCCGACCACGTCCGCACTTGGTAACCGTGAATCTCGACGCTGCCCGAGCTGGGTGCGAGTTCACCGGCCAGTACCGCGAGCAGAGTCGACTTTCCTGCGCCGTTGGGGCCCACGAGCGCGAGCACTTCACCGGCGACGACGGTCAGGTCGACGGAATCGAGAACAGCACGTCCGGATCGTTCCGCGCCGACACTGCGCGCCTGCATCGTCACGAAACCGGGGGTGACCGACGCGATCTCGTCGGGGTAGCGGGTGAACAGGTTCATGCCCATCCACCTTGCTGTGCGCGGGTGCGCCGCAACATCCAGAAGAAGAACGGCGCGCCGATCAGTGACGTGATCATGCCGAGTGGCATGTCGACGTTGTCGACAAGGGTACGGGCGAGCAGGTCGGCGGCGAGCAGGACGGCGGCCCCACAGAGCGCACTGGCGGGCACCAGAATGCGATGAGCCGGCCCGAGGATCATGCGCATCAGATGAGGGACTACCAGACCGACGAACAAGATGATGCCGGTGAACGCGACACCCGATGCCACGAGCACGGCAACGACGACGATGGCGAACTGTCGAAGTCGTTCCACATTCACTCCGAGATGGCGGGCCACGCTCTCGCCGAGTGCGAGCAGATCGAGTCGGTGAGAGATGGCGATCGACGCGCCGATGCCCACGGCGGCGAGCGGGGCGACCACGGCCACTGCTTGCCAGGTGGCACCGGCCAGCGAGCCGAGTTGCCAGAACACGATCTGTTCGCGTGCGGCGGGCGAGGCGACGAAGGTGAAGAACGCGATGAGTCCACCAGCGAATGCGTTGATCGCGACGCCGGTGAGGATCAGTGTGACCACCTCGGTGCGGCCCCCACCGCGTGCGAGGGAGTACACGAGAATCGTCGTCACGAGCCCGCCGGCGAATGCTGCTGCCGCTACCGTCCACACGCCGGAGAACGCGCTTCCCAGCACGAACACCGACGAGGCTCCCACTGCCGCACCGGAGGAGACTCCGATGACTCCGGGCTCGGCCAACGGGTTCGCAAACACGCCCTGCAAGAGCGCTCCAGCGCAGCCGAGACTTGCTCCGACGACCGCGCCGAGCACGACTCTCGGGAAACGGACCTGCCACAGAGTCACGTCCCCGCTGGGATGGGCAGGCATCGGACCGATGTTCAGTCCGAGTCGGTGAAAAACACTGCCCAGCACCTCGGCAGGCGTCGTCGGAACCTGTCCGATGCATGCAGAGAACACGGCCAGCGCGAAACACAGTAGGACGAGAGCACCGAATACCAGCGTCGTCCGTGCCCGGTGTCGACTCACGTCGCCGGTTCGTAAACGGCTCTGGCCAGGGCATCCAACACTTTGCCCGTATTGGGTCCGAAGCTCAGTATCACCCCGTCGGCCATGTCGACGATTCGCTGAGACCGACCCGCTGGTGTCTGGGCAATGCCGGGGATCTGCTCGAGCCCTTCGACACCGCCGATGGAGTCGAGGCCTCCGGTCATCATGAGAATCACATCGGGGCCGGCAGCGATGAGGGCCTCGCTGGTGACTGGAACGAACTGCGCCGTGAGACCGGCGGCCGTGCCGGCGTCCTCGGCACCGAGGGCTTCGACGAGTTCGTCGGCTCCCGAGCCGGGGCCTGCCAGCATCTTGATCGCTGGACCGCGCATGTACAGAAAGGCGATTTTCACTGGGTTTTCGCCCCTGGGTGCCAGTTCACGCGCCCGCGCGATCTCCTCTGCGGTCCTGGCAGCGAGAGATTCGCCCTCCGCGGATACTCCGAGTGCGTCGGCGACGGCTTGGATCTGGGCCGATACCCCATCCAGCGTGCGCGAAGGATCGAAATACACCACGGGGATTCCCGCGGCACGCAATTGCTCCTGCACGGCTCGGGGACCGATGCTGGTGTCCGTGAGAACAACGGTTGGATCGAGCGCAAGGATGCCCTCCGCGCTCATCGAATGCCCACCCGGCGTCACGTCGACGACATCGGCGACCGCCGGGAACTCCGCTGAGCTGTCCCGACCGACCAGATTGTCTCCGAGTCCCAGTGCGTAGACCGTGGTCGTCAGCGTCCCGTACTGATCGGCCGCAACGATACGGCTGGTGTCGGTGACGGTGACATCGGTGCCGTCGAAGCTGCGCACGGTAACGGGGAGTTGGGCCGCGGGGGACGAGGTGATGGGTTCGGGATCAGGGTCTCTGAGCACTGCGGTCCGCGGTCCGACCGTCTGGGAGGACAGTGCGGGCTCCGGTCCGGCGCATGCGACGAGCAAGCACAGTGTCGTCGCGGTGATCGTGACCGTCGCCACACGAGGGAAAGCCGTCTTCACGTTCACGCAGACAAGGTTAGCCTGTGCAGGGTTAGCTGCTGACGTCGTCGAGAGCCGACGCTATCGCCGACGGAAGCTCCAGCTCCTCGGATACCAGAATTCCAGTGAGTTGAGCGAGGTCACGCGCGCCGACGATGGCCGAGCTGACACCGGGTCGGTCGCGCGCCCAGGCCAGCGCAACCGCCAAGGGCGAGGTCTTCAATCCGCTGGCCGCGGTGGCTGCTGCATCGACCACGTTTTCGGCGGTGTCGGTCAAATATCCCCGGATCCACTCCGCATGCGCGTCGTCGGCCCCACGGGAGTCCGCCGGGGTGCCCTTCCGATACTTGCCCGTCAGAACACCGCCTGCCAGCGGCACGGCAGCCAGCACCCCCACACCGTGGTGGTCGGCTGCAGGCAATAGTTCGTCCTCGATGCCGCGCGCGAGCAGCGAGTATTCCGCCTGCGTCGCGATGATGCGACCCGCTCCGGCGGCACCGGAGGCGGTAGCGAGCTGCCATCCCAGGTATCCGCGCGCACCGACGTAGCGGGCCTTGCCGCTGGTGACGGCATAGTCGAGCGTCGAGGCAACCTCGTCGACCGGAGTGTGCGGATCCCAGGCAGCGATCTGCCACAGGTCGAGGTGGTCGGTGCCGAGCTCGGCGAGCGTTGCGTCGAGCTGATCGAGCAGGGCGCGTCGTGAACAGTCGATCCGTGAGCGACCGCCGCGAATCGAGATTCCGGCGGCGCTGCTGACGATCAGTTCGCGGCGCGGAACGACATCGTCGAGCACCTCGGCGAGCACCCGTTGCGCGCGACCCTCGCCGTAGGCCGGCGACGTGTCGATCAGGGTTCCACCGGCTTCGGCGAAGGCCGCGAGCTGCGCGGCAGCGTCGTCTCCGTCGGTGCCGCTGCCCCACCCCAGCGTCCCGAGGCCGAGTCTGGACACACGCAGGCCGCTCGAGCCGACAGATCTCTGCTTCATCGTTGTGAAAACTTTCCTCTACGGTCGTCGGACGCGAAGGCGCCAGGTGAGCACAGTAGTGTGCCGATCGGCAACGTGCGAGCCTGCCGCGCCGTTCACCGCAGCTCCGAAGTCCGACTCTCGTGCGGTGCACACTGCATCTTCCGAGTACGGTCATGGCCGTGAATTCAGTTGACGGCGTGCGCCGCATCCATCGCTACGGGAGGGCAACCCGCACTTGGGCGGGCACCGAGACGGCCACCGCACTCGTGGGAGCGGTCGGGCGGTGATCGGCGAATCCATGACCTGGGTGCAGGCCATAGTGCTGGGAGCAGTGCAGGGACTGACCGAATTCCTGCCGATTTCCTCCTCGGGCCATCTCCGAATCGTCTCCGAGGTCTTCTTCGGTGCCGATGCCGGTGCGTCCTTCACCGCGGTGAGCCAACTCGGAACCGAGGCTGCGGTGCTGCTGTTCTTCTGGCGTGACATCGTTCGCATCGTGCGTGCCTGGTTCGTGGGTATGCGCCACGCGTCCGAACGAAACCTCGATTATCGGCTCGGGTGGTATGTGATTATTGCCACCATTCCGATCGGTGTGCTCGGGTTCCTGTTCAAGGATCAGATTCGAACAGGGGCTCGCAATCTGTGGCTGATCGCCACCATGCTGATCGTGTTCGCGATCGTCATCGCTCTCGCTGAATACGTCGGCACCAAGCGTCGGCCGATCGAGAAAATCACCACTCGAGACGGAATCGTCATGGGGTTCTCGCAGTGTCTGGCGTTGATCCCGGGTGTATCCCGATCCGGCGCCACCACGAGCGCCGGGCTGTTCATGGGTCTCGATCGAGAAGCGGCTGTCCGATTCTCGTTTCTGCTGGCAATTCCAGCGGTGACGGCCTCGGGGCTGTTCTCGCTTCCCGACGCGTTCGCGCCCGCCGGCGAAGGACTCAACGCATCCGGTCCGCAGCTGCTCGTGGCCACCTTGGTTGCCTTCGCCCTGGGATACGCATCGATCGCCTGGCTCCTGAAGTTCGTGGTCAATCACTCGATGTACTGGTTCGTCGGCTACCGGATTGCACTCGGAGCTGCAGTGATGGCACTGCTCGCGACCGGAGTCGTGTCTGCGACCTGACCGCGCTGCGACCGTAGGCTGGTGTCATGACGGTGATCCTGTTGCGGCACGGCCGCTCGACCTCCAACACGGCTGGGACGCTCGCAGGACGGTCACCGGGCGTCGATCTGGACGAGCGGGGACGCGAGCAGGTGGCGCTGGTCACCGAACGGTTGGGGGCACTCCCGATCGAGGAAATCGTGCGTTCGCCGTTGCAGCGATGCGAGCAGACCGTCCGGCCCCTCTCCGAACGCAGGGGGCTTGCCCCGGTGGTGGACGATCGGCTGGCGGAAGTCGACTATGGATCATGGACGGGCCGCACCATCAAGGAACTGCTCTCCGAGCCGTTGTGGAAGGTCGTTCAGCAACATCCGTCTGCGGCCGTGTTTCCCGGCGGCGAGGCTCTGGCTCACATGCAGGTCCGTGCTGTCACGGCTGTCCGTGAGCACGACGCACGACTCGCCGAGGAGTACGGCCGGGACGTGTTGTGGGTGGCGTGTTCGCACGGCGATGTGATCAAGTCGATCGTCGCCGATGCCGTCGGCTGCCACCTCGATGCATTCCAGCGCATCGTCGCCGACCCCGCATCGATCAGCGTGATCAGGTACACCGCCACGCGGTCTTTCGTGCTACGCACGAACGACACTGGCTCCGATCTCTCCAGCCTGGCACCGGCCCCGGCGGCGGCCACGGACGGCAATGCCGAGCGGGACGGGGCCGCTCCATCGAATTCCGACGCAGTTCCCGGCGGCGGTTCCGGAACGTAGCGCCGAGATAGCGGATAATGGCGAACAGGGACCCGAACGAGGGGTTCTTCGATACGAGACGCAGGAGGTGCAATGCCGCGCGCAATACATGTTTTCCGCACCCCTGATCGATTTGTTGCGGGGACCGTGGGTCAACCCGGCGACCGATCGTTCTTCCTCCAGGCCGTGCACGACGCCCGGGTGGTATCGGTAGCGCTCGAGAAGCAGCAGGTGCAGGTTCTCGCCGACCGAATGGGACTGCTGCTAGAAGAGGTGCATCGCCGTTTTGGGGCCGAAGTGCCGCCGGAGGAGACACAGGTCGGCGACACCAGTCCTTTGCTGACGCCCATCGACACCGAGTTCAGAGTCGGCACGATGGGACTGGGTTGGGACGCGGACGCAAACGCTGTCGTGGTCGAACTGCTCGCGATCACCGAGACGGAGATCGACGAATCGGTGGTACTCGACGATACGGAGGAGGGACCGGACGCGGTGCGCGTCTTTCTCACGCCGATCCAGGCCCGCGAGTTCGCGCTGCGATCCGAACGGGTCATCGCAGCCGGACGTGCACCATGCCCGCTCTGCGGACAGCCCCTGGCACAGGAAGGGCATATCTGCATCAGGACCAACGGGTACCGGCGCGATGCAACTTTCGGTTCGGCGGCCGAACTCGGAGAAGAGCTTTGACCGATGGCCGCCCCCCGTTCGAGGGGCGTCACATCATGGAAACCGGTGAACTCATCGTGGTCGGACGCATCGTGTCCGCGAGCAATACGACACTCGTGTGCGATGCGACCACCCCCAGTGCATCCGACGCCGAGACGGCGCCTGCTCCGGTGCGGTGTGTCTACAAGCCGGTTCGAGGCGAAGTTCCGCTGTGGGACTTTCCGGAGGGGACACTGGCCGGACGGGAAGTCGCGTCGTATGAGATCTCCGACGCCCTGGGATGGGGCGTGGTTCCGACGACAGTCCTGCGTGACGGTCCGCTCGGACCTGGCATGGTGCAACGCTGGATAGACACTCCGGAACGACATGGCGAACACGGCGACCGAGTGGGTCTGATCGACATTTGCCAGCCCGACAGGATCCCGTCGGGCTGGATTCCGATTCTACGGGCGTACGACGGCGACGGGGAAGAAGTCGCGCTGGTGCACGCGGATGACCCCAGGCTCTCGCGCATGGCGGTTCTCGACGTCATCCTCAACAATGCGGACCGCAAGGGCGGACACGCACTGGAAGGGCTCGACGGGTACGTCTACGGAGTCGATCACGGCATCTGCCTACATAGTGAAGACAAGCTGCGCACCGTGCTGTGGGGTTGGGCCGGAACAACCGTCGATGATGCGTTGATGGCCGACATCGTGTCCTTCGTGGACTCGTTCGCCGCCGACGTCGAGCCTCGATTGAGAGGCCACATCACCGAGCAGGAGATCGAAGCGCTGCTCGGCCGAGCCTGTGCGTTGATCGCGATGCCGGTGATGCCCGAGCCTCGATCGAGCCGGCCGATACCGTGGCCTGCGTTCTGAAGTCTCCCTGCTTCGCTGCGAATCCCCTCGGATAGGCTCGTCTGCATGCATTCTTGGTCCGAGACAGCCGTACCGTCCATTCCAGGCCAGGGACCCCCGCTTCGGTTGTACGACACCGCTGATCGACAGGTGCGGCCTGTCACACCGGGCGCCGAGGCGAAGATGTACGTCTGCGGCATCACCCCCTACGACGCCACCCATCTCGGTCACGCTGCCACCTATCTGACTTTCGACCTGGTGAACCGTCTCTGGCGCGACGCTGGGCACGAGGTGCACTACGTGCAGAACGTCACCGATGTCGACGACCCGCTCTTCGAACGCGCGGACCGCGACGGTGAGAACTGGATGGACCTGGGCACCCGCGAGATAGCACTGTTCCGCGAGGACATGGAAGCTCTCCGGGTACTTCCGCCGCGCGACTACATCGGCGCCATCGAATCGATCGGCGAGGTGATCGAGTTGGTGGACAAGCTCGTGGCCTCGGGGGCCGCATACACCGTGGATGACGCCGAGTTCCCGGATATCTACTTCCGAGCCGATGCCAATCCGGAGTTCGGCTACGAATCAGGGTACGACCGCGCGACGATGGACAAGTACTTCGCCGAGCGTGGGGGAGACCCCGACCGGGTCGGAAAGAGGGATCCGCTGGACGCGCTTCTCTGGCGCGCCGAACGGACCGGCGAGCCCTCGTGGCCGTCGCCGTTCGGTCCAGGGCGTCCTGGCTGGCACGTCGAGTGTGCGGCGATCGCGCTCAACCGCATCGGAACCGGATTCGACATCCAGGGTGGCGGCAGCGATCTGATCTTTCCCCATCACGAATTCTCGGCCGCGCACGCCGAAGCTGTCTCCGGTGGAGGACGTTTCGCACGCCACTACGTGCACACCGGCATGATCGGTCTGGACGGTGAAAAGATGTCCAAGAGTCGGGGGAACCTCGTGTTCGTCTCCACGTTGCGCGCCGAGGGCGTCGATCCGGCGGCCGTTCGGCTCGGTCTGATCGCCGGCCACTACCGCCAGGACCGGGCGTGGACCGACGAAGTTCTCGGCCGGGCCCACACTCGCCTGAAGCTCTGGCGTGACGCTGCGGCGCTCGAATCCGCGGTCAGCGCCGACGATGTCGTCATGCGTCTGCGGCAGCATCTCGCCGACGACCTGGACACCGCGAAGGCGCTCGACGCGCTCGATGCGTGGGCGAGCTTCGCGGTCGAACGAGGCGGCTCGGACGTCTCTGCGCCGGGTGCATTCGCCGACGCCGTCGACGCCCTGCTGGGAATACCGCTGCGCTGACAGCTCTTCAGCGTAGGTCGGCCAGCAGGTCGGAAACGAGCCGTTCTTCCATGACGGCCTTCGACGACTCGCGCATCGCGGCCGCGAGCGCAGGATCCCATGCGCTCGCGGTCGGTTTGCCTTTGAGCGGCTCGGAATTACGTACGTCGAGGGCCCGCGAGTACGAGTCGCTGTCCATCCGCCACGGTTGCGCGCCGTAGCGAGAGACCGCACGGGAGGTCATGTTCAGACCGGGCCAGTCGAAGTCGTTTCGCCAGTGCAGCACTGTTTCCGGCGCCAGCCCGGCGAGCAGCTTGTGCACGGCGGCGGACGGTTGCCCGTCGGTGCACACCAGGGGAGCGCACTCGGGGCCGAGGGTCCGTGCCGCCGCCGCCACCACCGCTACGTTCTCGCAGACGAAGACTCGATCGCCGAGATTGGTCAGCGGGCCCCGCGCGATCATGTCGAGGGTGAGCGTGAACGGGATGCCCAGCTGGGCGGCGTCATCGAGCCAGCGCCCGATCACATGGTTCTCGCGGACGCGGTAGTTCAACACGACCACTCGGCTCGACAGTGCGTCCACCGACACTCCGGCGGTTTCCCAGAGCAGGCGGATCCCGACCGGATCGACGGGGAGGGGGACGCCTTCGCGAAGAGAGAGCGCGTCGAGCACCAACTTCGGTGCACCCCCCGAGGACAGTGCCTTGGTATCGCCGCAGGCCAATTCTGCGAGCTCGGTGAGCGAGAGTCCGTCGACGGGCAGTTGCGCGAGAACACGAGCTGCCACTCGAAGAGCGTCGACCGCGACGCGGCCGCCGAGAGTTCCGTCCTGATTGAGAAGCGAGGACAACCAGCGGTCGGCCCAGTCCTCGTTCGATGCGGTGTCGAGAATCCCGCGCGCGTCGGCGAGCGCCGCGGCCTTGACCTCGGCCTTCTGCGCTGCGATGCGCTTCTTGTCGACGAGCGGGGCCTGGGCGGACAGAGTCTCGACCAGTCCGAGACCACCATTGGCGGGGTGCGCAAGCCAGCGGTCAAGTTCCCCCAGGTCCAGGCGACTCGTCTGCGCACGGCTGTGAAGTTTGGTGGTCGACTTGTTTATCGCGCTGAGCAGACGCCATAGTTCGGGAGCCCGCGACAACTGGACGGAGATCTTGCCGTCCGCTGTCAACCAGTTCGACTCCAAGGATTTGCGAGCCGCACTCAGCAGCACCTCGAGCTCGGGACTGCCCCGCCAATCGATACTTCCCCGCCGGTCGGAGCCGGCCGGCACTTCGGATTCTCGGTCATCCGACAAATTCCAGCCCACCCTCCGCATGTGTCGGAATTCGTCTGGTCAACGGTGAACCCAGCGCTGCCGCAAGATCCGTGCCGTCGTGCTCGGCGAACAACTCACCGTTCTCCCATACGAGCAGAGCCGCGCTGACGGTGTTCTCGGCCGTGGAATGCGCGAGATCGTAGTGCGCGCACCCCGGCACGTCGGTGTAGGTGATCCACAGGTCGTACCCGGTCATGAACAAGTCGAGGTCGAACTGCACGCTCAACCCCAACAGTTCGCCTCGACCGTTGTCGTCGACACCCGCAAATGCTTCGTCGAGCGCGAGAAGGCGGGGCGCGTGCGGGTCCGCGGAGGAGAGCATCACGTGGGCGGCGGCGAACAATGGCAGGTGCAGCGAGACGGATTGCTCGCCGCCGGAGAGCGCGCTGTGCCGCGCCACGGTGAGCCGGTCCTCGGTGCCGTCACCGCGAATCAGGGTGAAGGAGAACACCCGCCAACGACGGTAGTCGAGCGTGGTCGCGAGAATCTCGGGGTACGAGCGTTCGGGATGGGCCGCGCGTGCGATGCGGATCTCCGAGGCGAAATGTGCGCGCATCGCAGCCAAGTCGTCGGCCCCCAGCGCCGAGGCGTCCCTGTCCAGCAGCTTCGATACCGCACGTGCACCCTCGTCGAGGTTGTCCGCGAGCACCCAGTGCACCCCGATGGTGTTGCCCGAGGACATTCTTCGCTGCTTCATCTCGGCCGCCATTTGCGCGATCAGCTCGCGAGCGTCGACGGTCCGTTCGTGGATCTGCTGGGCCAGGCCGGTCAACAGGGCATCTTCGAGGATTCGACGCTCGTGCTCGGTCAGCAGGGTCTCCTGGTTGGACCGTGCGTTCTCGATCCGGTCGGCGAACTCACCGACGGAGGAATAGCCCTGTTCGTCCTGGACGCGCACGACGGTCAGCCCGTCGGGGGAATCCCAGTGCAGGCGGTAGTCCTGACCCGAGGACGCGAGTTGGGCGTCGAACTCCTGCAAAGCACCTGTCAGAGCGGTCCGGGTGCTCTTGCGGTAGGAATCGCTTGCCTTCACCGTTTCGGTTGCGGTATCGAGCGCGGCATGCAGCCGGTGCACCACCTGCGGCAGCACTGCGATCTCGGAATCGGGTGAGGATGCGTGCGCGATGCCGTAGAGGATTTGGTCGACGGTGAGCCAGGCGGACTCGCTCGACGGCCACGCGTAGGCCTCTGTCACTCCGAGGATCCCGAGCAAGTCCTTGCGGGCGTAGGGCGCAAGTCGGCCGGCGTCGTCGAGGGTTTCGGTCAGCGCGGCCCGCAGCGCCTCCTGGGCCGTGTTGCAGCCTCCCTCAGCTTTTCCGATAGCCTCACCGGCCTCCTTGTCGGTCTTTCGCGCAGCACGTTGTTCTACCTTGCAGGCCTCGATCTTCTCGCGTGCCCGTTCCAGATCCACGCTGATCTGATCGGCGGTGGAACCGAGTTTCTCGGTCAGGATGTCCAACCGCTGAACCTGCTGCAGATGGTTCTCCTCGGCGATGGCAGCTTCCTCGGCGAGTTCCTCCGCCAGGCCTGTGGCCTCCTCGAGGCGATTGTCGGCCTCCCGGGCCCGCTCGCTCTCTCTGACGTGTTCGCCGCGCCGACGCAATACCAGCTCACCCTGATTTCCGAAATGCCGAATGGCCGCGGCCAGGGAGTCGATGTCCCGCGCAGTGTGCGGAGTGCGGTGTGCAACTGCCGTGCTACGCAGCCGTTTCTCCTTCGCAGAGAGATCGGCGATCGACTGATCGAGCTCGAGGTCGGCGGCCGTCGCCGCTGCTGCCGACGTGCGGAGGGCACCGGCAGCCTCGGTCACCGACTTCTGCGCCCGCACGATCCCGGATACCTTCGGCAGCGCCTTGGCGGCAACGGTGAGGCCGCGCAGCAGTTCCTTCGCGGATCGTTCCTCGCTTCGGGCAGCGTCCAATGCAGCTGCCGCCGAATCGATCGCGGTGTTCAGCTCAGCGATGCGTGCGGCCCGGCGCCGGGCACGCGCCGTGGCTCCGATGTACTCGGCGTCGGATTTCTGGTGACGGCCCTGCTGCACGCCCTGCCAGAACCGGCCGTCGAGACCGATCGAGGTGCTCGCGTTCTCGTCGTGCTCGAGCGAGATCGAGGCCAGCACCGCGCGGATGACCGGTTCGGGGACCTCGGTTCCCGGTTCGGCTTCGAGCACGTCTGCGAGTGTGCGACCGCTGGGCCTCGTCGCCTCCGGCAACGGTACGAGATATTGCTCCGATTCCTCGGAATCCGGCCCATCCGCTGCCGAAATCCAGCCGTCGAGAAGGTTCGCCGCATGCAGAGCCGCTTCGATACCGGCCGCATCGACGGGGTCGATGCCGTCGGAGAATCGCACCAGCCGCCACAGGGGGGCGCCGACTCTGCCCTCCCGCTCGGCCGTCCTCGCAGCGAACGGAGGGGGTGCATCGTCGTGCTCGGCGCCGATGCGGTCCCTCTCCGAGCGCATCGAGGAAAGCTCGTCGGTCAACGCGACCACCGTGTTCGAGGCCTGCATGCGGGATGCGCGGACATTCTCGAGCCCGTCCGCGGACGCGTCGGCGAGCACGGCATCGAGACTGGGCGCATCGTCCTCACCGATCCGGGCAACGGCCGCATCCAGATCCTCGTATGCCGCGACGGTGATGCCAGCGGTGGCGTAGAGCCCCGAGTTCTCCGTCCACCAGGCACGCAGAGCTGAGGCGTACTGGGCCCGTGCCAGCTCGACCGAAGCCTCGGCCTCGGCAACCGCCGCCCGTGCGGACTCGTGCAGCCCACGTGCACGCGCAGCGCTCGTGTCGGCTCGAGTCCGTTCTGCCGCTGCCTTCTCGACGGTGCTCAGCGCCTCGCGGACCGCGCGAACATCGCCGTCGCGCTCCTCGGCGTGACCGCGCAGCGCCGTACTGAACTGGTCGGTGCGCGCCGAGGCGGGCACCGGTGCCCAGACGATACCGGCGTCCTCAGCTGCGATCTGGAGTTCGTCCTCGGCCCGGGTCAATGCGGCAGCGCAGTCGCGCAGTGCTGCGCTCGCACGGGCCGCCTCGGTGGAACGTTGTTCGAGGTCCGACTGCGCTTTGCGAGCACGCTCGGACTGCTGGGCGGCCGACACCTTGAGCTTGGCAGCGGACTCGGCGAGATCGTCGAGTTGTTGCTTGCCCTCGTATGCGCTCGAACGCTGCAACGTCTCACGATCGGCGATAGCTTGGTCCAGTGCCCGTTCGGCCTCGTCGAATCGGTGCTCGGCGGCCACGCGCTCGGCCAATCTGCGTTCTTTCAGCGCCGCAGCGGCGAAGTGCGCCGTGGTTGCGTGAGTGACGGCCTCGAGTCTGCGCGCAACCTGGTCGACATCCGAACGCGCCTGCACTCGCAAATACTTGGAGTAGACGCCGACAAAATTCCTGGCGGCGCGATCTGCCTGGGTCAGGCCTTCCAGGGCGCGACCGACCTCCTCCATGTCGCTGAACGAGCGCGCCGCCTCGAGCACGAGCTGATCGTCCAGCGGGCGCAGACCGTCGGTGAGCGCCTGCGAAAGCCCCTTCGGGTCCAGGTTTTTCGCCAGCTGCGGTCGCCGCAGCGTCAGGATGAGATTGATCAGCTGGTCGTATCGTTGGGCTCCCAATCCGAACATGCGCGCATCGATCGCGGCCCGGTAGTCCACCGGTCGGTCCGTGATGGCGTCGGTGCCCAGCTGCTCGGCGAGTTGCTTCTTCGTCAGCGGCCGGTCATCGGGTCCGAGAAGCGAGAAATCGACTCCCACACGGCCGTCGGCGACGAAGTACCAGCGTGTCACCTTGTCGTTCTGACGGCTCGCGCGCATGCCGATGCCGACGGTGACCGACTCCGGATCGTGGCGTGATCCTCGACCGAACTCCATCCAGACGTACGAGTGCGCGCTCTCCTGACCGCGGTAGAGCAGATTGGACTTCATCGTCCGCTCCTCACCGGCGAACGGATTGAGCCGGCGAGGTTCGATTCGCCCATCCAGGACGAACGGGAACAACACTTCCAGCGCCTTGGTCTTACCGGACCCGTTCGGTCCCCGGAGTACCAGTCGTCCGTCGGCGAACGAGAATTCCTGATCTCGGTAGTCCCACAGGTTGATGATTCCGGCTCGCGTGGGACGGAAGCGGCGGGCGTGTGCCGTCATGCAGTGGCCTCGTTTTCTGTGCTGTCGCCGGTGAACAGGGAGTCCTGGGGTGCCCGATCTCGAATACTGACCATCACGTCGCGGTACCGCGCGATCACCGGAAGCACGATGACTCCTCCGGAAACGATGTGCACGAGGCGAAGTCGATGCAGCATGTCCACCGCGCGTGCACGTAACCCGTCGGGATCGGCCTGCCACTGCGCGGCGAACGTACGACCGAAACGCTCGACCAGGGCGCCGACGGTGTCCACGAGCCAGCTCTGCTCGATGAACGGGTACGTCTGTTCACGCCGGTTGCTTTCGAACGCGGCCGCCGTCGTCGTCGACACTGCGGACTCGGCGAGGTCGTCGAAGACGCCTCCGCCGGGAATGGCGTCGTCGAGGAGTGCAAGCAGGGCGGAGTCGTCGCCGATCGGATGACGGACCAGCGCGGGCGCATCCGGATCGACGACGCGGTCCGATATCTCTCCTGCCAGGAGCAAAGCGACCTGCGCAATCGTGCCGGTACCGGGAAAGCGTATGTCGGACAGTCGTCCCGAGGTGTCGATCAACGCGACGCCCTCGGCGCGACGCTCCGAGACGAGGCCGGTGAGAAGCTCGACCTCCGCAACGGTTCGCGGCGCGGCGAGGGCAGTGCGCCCATCGGGGTCCAGATCGTCGAAGTAGACCACGGGATGCTCGACGAGAGCTCGGCGTACGCGCCGCAGGACCTCTTTCGGGTCCTCCGGACCGCGTGCCTCGTCGTCCGCACCGGCCGGGGCCTCGAACCCCGCGAGCAGACCAGCGGCCGAGCGCAGATGTTGCACGGCGCGCGGGGGCCGGAACAGCGCCAATACGACGGGCCGCTCGATGTCGTAGAGCGCCTCACCTGCGGCAGGATTGTGGGCCCACCCGCCGGCGTCACCGTCGGCGAGGGAGATCGCCCCCCGGGCGGCGAGCCAACCGACTGCATCGACGAACGCGTCGCGATCGGATGCACGATCGGCTTCGAGCTCGACTCCGTCGACCTGGCCGGCCTCGGCTGCGACGTGGTCGGCCAGCTCGGACAGTGTGATCTGATTGCCCGCTCGCCCGAGAGCAGCGAGCGAGAGTGCCAGGTAGGCGTATCGACGCCGGTCGAACACACGGTCCGTGGCAGTGCGCGCGGGCTGGCTGGCATCCAGGCTGTCGAGAACGGGAAACAGGCGGGCGGTGGTTTCGGTGACCTCGAGGCGATAGCCGAACAGCTCGAGAAGATCCTCGCGTAGTTCCGTCGCCCAACGCCGCAGGAGTGGGAGCGCGATCCGATCCGGGTACGACGGCGTGACGAGGTGGTTGGCCAGCGCCACTCTCGCTGCGCGCTGATAGGAATCCAGTGCCAGGGTGGGGATCTCGCGTGCTCTCATCGCGCCACCACCTCCGCGACGTCGAGCTGCAGCCGATCCAGGTGCAGCCGCCCGCGCATGGTCTGCACCACCGTCGAGATCGGGCTTTCGCTCAGGGTCAGTCGGACACCGCTGTCGGAGCCGGTTCCGCTGGCGGTGCGTCCGCTCACTCGCACGCGCGCAGTCAGTGCGGCGTTGAGCAGGCTCAGCAGCACCTCGGTTTCTTCCTCGTTCAGAACGCGCTCGTACACCCCGGTCGCTGCCAGTGATTGTGCCGCGGCGCTGCGGGTCCGCTGTGCCTCGAGTTGCTGCTCGCGGAGCCGCCGGACTCCGCCGTCGTTTCGTTGCAGGCGGCCGGGCATGCCCGGGGTCGGGGTGCGTCCCGTCTCGGCCAACGTCCGTGAGATCTCGACGGGCGGCGCCTCCCACCATGTTCTCGACGAGGGCACGATGTCCGCGTCGGGATGGACCATCGACAGGTGACGCGGACGCCCCAAGCCGAACACGGCATGAAAGAGCGCGTGCGCGCTGTCCTCCGACGAGGTGTTGGCGAACCACCCGGCGAGGTGCCGGAGCTGGCTTTCCCGGCTCACACCGCCCTTGCGTGTCTCGGTCACACGCCGGAGCAGCGACAGTACGGCCGCGATCGCGCTCATCGTGCCCTCGCGCAGGCGATCGGACTCGCTCGTTTCGGCCTCGGCAGCGACGAACCAGTGCGAGAGACCGGACCAGCGGGCCTGCCAGTCGGCACGCCGTTCCTCGACGCTCAGGAACACCCGTTCGTCGCTGACGGCGGCCCGCTCGATCAACTCGGTGATCCCGGTCGACTCGACGAGTGCGATTGCGTCCGCGAGTTTGGGTGCGTACCTGCTGAGATCGGAACTGAACTCGCGCATGTGCGTGAGCAGGGCGTCCTTGTGAACGAGGAACGATTCGGGGGTGATCTCCGTGGTCCGAACCAGATCCCCGAGGACCAGGTAGAAATGTGCGGCGCGGGTCGCCATTTCCGACAAGGTGGAGTCCAGCCGACTGAGCTTGCGGAAGATCCGGTCGCCGTCACCCTGACGGTTCGCCTCGGCCAGCTCGTGCATGTCGGCGAGAAGTTCGGGGAGTACGAGGCGCGAGAGCGAGGCGTCGTCGAGCCGTGCACCGAGGACGTCCTCGACCGCGCGGAACGCCGCGTACCCGGCCTGGCTGAACTGGTAGACGAAATGGCGATTTCGGTACTCGGCAAGGGTGGCGGCCCGCGAGCCGTCGTAGCTGCGTTCGAGGAGATCCCACGAGTGGAGTTGTTCGAGCAGGGGAGCGGTGTCGGCGGCGCTCAACTGCCCTTCGGGAGGTGCGTGGCGGGCTAGGGTGTCCGCGACGTCCGCCGCGTGCAGCAGCACCACGTAGTTGGCACGGGCTACGTCGAAGGCTCGCAGCACCCACAGGTACTCGGTGCGCTTTTCCGCAACGGTGAACGCGAACAGCTTGAGGCGATCTTCCTGCAGGAACACGGCCGCGGGCCCGAGTTGCGGGTCGTCACCTGATTCGCTCACTGGAACAGGGTAGGCGTTGGCGCTGTACGAGCGAAAACGTGCGGCTACAGCTGCACGGTGACTTTCCCGTCGACCACGGCCGCCGGATACGTTCGGACCGACCCGATCCCGCTCGGACAGGAACCGTCGTCGAGAGAGAACGTGTACTGATGCAGCGGACACACCACCACCGAGCCGTCTATCTGCCCGTCGGCCAGGGGCCCGCCCTTGTGCGGACACACGGCATCCATGGCGCGGACTGTGCCGTCTCCCAGTAGGAACACGGCCAGCTGTTTGCCGTCCACGACGTATGTGCGTCCCTCGCCGGGAGTGAGTTCCTCGAGGGCCCCGACTGGGACCGCATCGACCGGGATGCTCATCGGACCGGCACCCGCGGTAGCGGCAGCAACGGCAGCGACGGCGTGAACTGGGCCGGCGACTTCGGTTCCGCTCGGTCCTGCCATGGGTCTCGATATCCGTCCACCGACGTTTGCATGCGCTGCGCCAGTCCTTCGGCAATGCCGTCCGCGTCGTCGATCAATGTCCGTTGCAGCGTTTCCAGGCCCACCCGCGGTACCCAGGCATAGGTGCGTTCGAGCCAGCCTGCGGTTTCGCGGTAGTGCTGGATGAAAAGCCCCGCGACGCGGAGAACTTCCTCGGCGCCGACTACCGTCGCCAGCAGATCGCCCTTGCGCACGTGTGCACCTGCCGCGCCGCCGACGTAGATCTCCCACCGGTCGTCGCCGACGGAGACCACTCCCAGGTCCTTGCACAGGGCCTCGGAACAATTGCGAGGACAACCCGCCACGGCTAGCTTGAGCTTCGCAGGCGTCTCGAGTCCCTGAAAGCGTTCCTCCATGGCAATGCCCAGCGCGGTCGAATCGCCGAGACCGAACCTGCAGAAATCGCTGCCGACACAAGTCTTGACGGTTCTCATGCTCTTGCCGTACGCGAAACCCGAAGGCATATCCAGATCGCCCCACACCTTGGGTAGGTCTTCCTTCTTGATCCCGAGCAGATCGATCCGCTGGCCGCCGGTGACCTTGACCAACGGGACCCCGTATTTATCGGCCACATCGGCGATTCGGCGCAGTTGATCCGGTGTGGTTACCCCGCCCTTCATCTGGGGGACAACCGAGAACGTACCGTCGCGCTGAATGTTCGCGTGCACGCGGTCGTTGATGAACAGTGCGCCCCGCTCGTCCACCCAATCGGGCCCCCACACGGTGCGTAGCAGCGACGCGAGCGGCATCTTCGACGGCGCGTCCTCGCGCCCGTCGGTTGCCAGTTCGGCGAAGACCTGCGAGACCGACCGCAGATCTCGCTCACGGACGACGGCGATGAGCTCTGGTTTGGTCAGCGGGATGCAGGGCACGTACCAGTCGGCGGCCGGATCGGATTCGACGGCGCCCCCGGCTGCGCACGCCAGGATATCGGCGACGAGCCCCTTGCAGGAACCGCAACCCTTGCCGGCACGCGTCGCCGCGGCGATATCGCCCATCGACTTCGCGCCGGCATGCACACACGCCACGATCGCGCCCTTGGTGACACCGTTGCAGTTGCAAACCTGCACGTCATCGGCAAGTTCGGCCGCACTCGTGGCAGCGGAGGGTGTGCCCATGTCGAAGAGCATGCTGATGCGTTCCTCCGGCAGTGGCACCTTCTCGTCGAACGCTTGGGTCAGGAAGTTCGCTTTGCCGATATCGCCGAGCAGTGTCGCCCCGATGAGTTTGCCGTCTCGAACGACAACACTCTTGTACGTGCCGCTGCGAGGTTCGTAGAACTGGACGAACTCGTCGTCCTCGCGTTCGGGGCCCTGGACTCCCATTGCGGCGACGTCGACCCCGGCAACCTTGAGCTTCGTGGTCGACCGCGAACCGTGGTACGCAGCGGCCGGGTTGCTACCGGTCAGATGGTCGGCCAGGACCGCAGCCTGCTCCCAAAGCGGGGCGACGAGCCCGTAGACCTCGCCGCGGTGCTGGCAGCACTCCCCGACAGCGTAGATGGATCCTTCGTCCTCGCAACGCAACTGATCGTCGACGACGATGCCTCGCTCGATCACCAGGCCACCGCCGCGGGCGAACTCGACGTTGGGTCGGATGCCCGCGGTCACAACGATCATGTCGGCGGCGAGCCAGGTGCCGTCGTTGAATTCGACGCCGGCCACACTTCCGGACTCGGTGCGTCGCACGGCGGTCGTCCGTTTCGACGTGTGCACCCCCACCCCGAGCGAGGTGATCTTGTTCCGTAGCAGGCGTCCGCCGCGCTCGTCGAGCTGCTGATTCATCAGGTGTCCGGGGGAGTGGACGACGTCGACTTTCATGCCCTGAGTCCGCAGACCGTAGGCGGCCTCGAGTCCGAGCAGCCCCCCTCCGATGACCACCGCGGCCAGTTCGTCCTGGGCGCCCGCCATCTGCAGCATGCCGTTGGTGTCCGCGATGGTGCGGAAACCGAACACCCCGCGCGCAAGCCGCCCGTCCGGCTCGCGTAGTCCGTCCATGTTGGGAAAGAAGGTGTTGCTGCCGGTCGCGATGACGAGCACGTCGTACTCCACGACGCGCCCACTCTCGCATCGAACGGACTTGGCGAAACGATCGAGGGAGATTGCGCGATCGCCGACGTAGAGGGTGATGCCGTTCTCGCGATACCAGCTCATGGGGTTGAGCAGCAGTTCCTCATCGTCTACGCCGGTCTCGCCAGCAAGGACGTGCGAGAGCATGATCCGGTTGTAGTTACCGTAGGGCTCGTCACCGATCATCGTGATCTCGAAGGTGTCGTCGGCATCTCTGCCGGCACTGCGCGCGAGAATCTCCTCGACCGTGCGGGCGCCGGCCATGCCGTTGCCGACGACGAGCAGCCGCTGCATCAGATCAACACCAGGCCGAAGTCGACGACGACTTCACCGGACGTGCCTTCGGGGGCCGCGATCACCAGTTCGAGCACAGAATCCGGATCGACATCCTCGACGACACGCAGCGGAACGTTGACGCCATCCCTGGCCCCCATCGGGAACATCCGCATCGGCAGACCGTCCCGCAGAAGCGTCACGACGATCAACTCGTCGCTCGAATTGCCGCCGCGAAAGTACAGGGGCTGTGCAATCGACCCCGAGGGGACGACGAAGCTGGTCGAAACATCGATCGCCTCGGGCTTGCTCAACCCGTGTCCGGTGAACGGAAAGACGCCCTGCAGAAAACGCGGTGTGCTGGCCATGAACACAGGTTGGTCTCTGCCGGTGACACCGGCACTGCGTCCGCGTTAAGGCCGCATCAGCAAGTTCTCACCACGACCCAGCCGTGGCTGTGCGTTCGAACAGTCACAGGCCGAAGTTCCCAGGTCCACGGCGTCGCAGGTATCGCTCGAACTCTGCCGCGATGGCGTCGCCGTCGATCTTGGAGATCGCCTCGGAGATGTCCGTCTCGGCATCGCCCCGCTCCTCGAGGGTTCGGACGTAGTCGCTGATCTCGTCGTCCTCTTTCGTCATCTCGGTGACGGCCTCCTCCCATTCCTCGGCTTGGGCGGGCAGTTCGCCGAGCGGTACCTCGATGTCGAGAACCTCCTCCACCCGCTGCAACAGCGCGACCGTCGCCTTCGGGTTCGGTGGCTGCGAGACGTAATGTGGGACCGCCGCCCAGAACGAGACCGCAGGTACGCCGGCTTTGACGCATTCGTCCTGCAAAACGCCGGTGATACCCGTCGGCCCCTCGTACCGGGTCTGTTCGAGGTTGAAGCGTTCGGCTGCTTCGACGCTGTACGCGCTGCCCGTGACCGGCACGGGCCGGGTGTGCGGTGTGTCGGCCAGGAGCGCGCCGAGGATGACAACGGTGTCCACACCCAACTGCTCGATGAACTCGAGGAGATCGTCGCAGAAGCTGCGCCACCGCATGTTCGGTTCGATGCCACGCAGCAACACCACATCGCGCTTGCTCCCGGGGGGAGAGCACACCGACAACCGGGTCGCAGGCCACTGGATCTCACGGGTGACCCCGTCGACCTGCCGGATCGTGGGCCTGTTGACCTGGTAGTCGTAGTAATCCTCCGAGTCCAACTCGGCAAGGGGGCTGGCATCCCACGTCAGCTCGAGGTGCTCGACGGCGCCGCTCGCTGCGTCGCCCGCGTCGTTCCATCCCTCGAACGCGGCCACCAAGATCGGGTCGCGAAGGGAGGGGAACTCCACTTCGTCCTCGGCGAAATCGTCTTCGGGGTCGAACTCGGCATCCGGCGAGATCGGTGTTGCGTTCGACACAGCGGAGGACACCGCGTTGAGCAGTGTTTCCGCAGCGCTGGTGGACTCACCGGGTGCTGTGTCGTCTTTGTCGGCGGAGAAATTGCCGTCTCGGTTTCGGGGACTCACCACGACAGCCTACGACCAGCCCGGCCGCGCGTGGTGACAGCTCGAGTGCCTGTCATGAGCACAGCTCGGTGCCCACTACTCTGTAGGGATGCCTGCGCTACACAAGACCAGTCTGCTGGATGCGATGAAAACGCGCGTCGTCATCGGCGACGGGGCCATGGGCACAATGTTGCAGGATGCGCATCTGACGTTGGAGGACTTCCTCGGACTCGAGGGCTGCAACGAGATCCTCAACGACACCCGCCCCGACGTGCTGCGCGAGATTCACCGCGCGTACTTCGCCGCAGGCGCCGACGCCGTCGAGACGAACACCTTCGGGTGCAACCTGCCCAACCTCGCGGACTACGACATCGCGGACCGCATCCGCGAACTTGCGGAGAAAGGCACGCGCCTCGCCCGCGACACTGCCGATGAAATGGGTCCCGGACGCGACGGCATGGAGCGGTTCGTCCTCGGGTCGATGGGGCCGGGCACGAAACTGCCGACCCTCGGGCATGCTCCGTTCGCGATTCTGCGCGACGCGTACACCGAAGCGGCTCTCGGCATGATCGATGGCGGCGCCGACGCCATCCTCGTCGAGACGTGCCAGGACTTGCTGCAGGTCAAGGCCGCGATCATCGGAAGCCAGCATGCGATGGACCGACTTGGCGTCCGCATTCCGATCATCACCCACGTCACGGTCGAGACGACGGGCGCGATGCTCGTCGGCAGTGAGATCGGCGCGGCGCTGACGGCGCTCGAACCCCTCGGCATCGACATGATCGGGCTCAACTGCGCGACCGGGCCGGCAGAGATGAGCGAGCACCTCCGGCACCTGTCGAAGCACTCGAGGCTGCCGGTTTCCGTGATGCCCAACGCAGGCCTGCCGACTCTCGGGCCGAAAGGCGCCCTCTATCCGCTGACGGCACCCGAGCTGGCTACTGCGCTCGGCACCTTTGTCACCGAATACGGTCTCTCGCTCGTCGGCGGCTGCTGCGGTACCACCCCCGAGCACATCGCGCAGGTCGCCGATCTCGTGCACGGGCTGCAGAAGGCCGAACGGGTCCCGGCTCCCGAGCCCGGGGTGTCGTCGATTTACACCGCCGTCCCGTTCGAGCAGGACGCCAGCATCCTGATGATCGGTGAGCGCACCAACTCCAACGGTTCCAAAGCGTTCCGCGATGCAATGCTGTCCGAGGACTACGAAAAATGCCTCGACATCGCCAAGGACCAGATCCGCGACGGCGCGCACATGCTGGATCTGAACGTGGACTACGTCGGACGTGACGGCGCCGCCGATATGGCAGCGCTGGCATCGCGCTTGGCTACGGCATCGACCCTGCCGATCATGCTCGACTCCACCGAGCCTGCTGTTCTCGAAGCAGGCCTCGAACACCTCGGTGGGCGCAGCGCGGTCAACTCCGTCAACTACGAGGACGGTGACGGCCCGGATTCGCGGTTCCAGAAGATCATGCAGCTCGTGAAAGAGCACGGCGCCGCCGTCGTCGCACTGACCATCGACGAGGAAGGTCAGGCTCGCACCGCAGAGTGGAAAGTCCGTGTCGCCGACAGGTTGATCGAGGACATCACCACGAACTGGGGCCTGCGGCACGAGGACATCATCGTCGACACCCTGACCTTTCCCATCTCGACCGGTCAGGAGGAGGTTCGCCGGGACGGCATCGAGACCATCGAGGCGATCCGGCAGCTCAAGGCCAAGTATCCGAAGGTCCACACCACCCTCGGACTGTCGAACATCTCGTTCGGCCTCAATCCCGCTGCACGCCAGGTGCTGAACTCGGTGTTCCTGCACGAATGCACGCAGGCCGGTCTCGATACCGCCATCGTGCACGCGTCGAAGATCCTGCCGATGAACAAGATTCCCGACGAGCAACGCGAAACGGCACTCGATCTGGTCTACAACCGCCGCAGTGAGGGCTACGACCCGCTGCAGAAGCTGATGCAGCTCTTCGAGGGTGTGTCCGCTGCCTCTGCTCGCGAATCCCGTGCCGAGGAGCTGGGCCGCCTACCGCTGTTCGAGCGCCTCGAACGGCGCATCGTCGATGGTGAACGCAACGGTCTCGACGCAGACCTGGACGCCGCGATGGACGAGAAGCCGCCGCTGGAGATCATCAACGAGACCCTGCTTTCGGGCATGAAGACCGTGGGTGAATTGTTCGGCTCGGGTCAGATGCAGCTGCCGTTCGTGCTGGCCTCGGCTGAGGTGATGAAAGCCGCAGTGGCTCATCTCGAGCCCCACATGGAGGCGACGGACGACGACGGCAAGGGCCGGATCGTGCTGGGCACCGTCAAGGGCGACGTCCACGACATCGGCAAGAACCTGGTCGACATCATCTTGAGCAACAACGGCTACGAGGTTGTCAATCTCGGTATCAAGCAACCGATTTCGACGATCCTCGAGGCCGCACTGGACAAGCGTGCCGACGTCATCGGAATGTCCGGGTTGCTGGTCAAGTCCACGGTCGTCATGAAGGACAACCTGATCGAGCTCAACAACAAGGGAGTGGCGGAACAGTTCCCGGTGTTGCTGGGCGGTGCAGCACTGACGCGCTCGTACGTAGAGAACGATCTGCAGGAGGTCTACCAGGGCGACGTGCACTATGCACGGGATGCTTTCGAGGGTCTGCGTCTGATGGACACGATCATGACCACCAAGCGCGGTGGCGGTCCGGCACCCGACAGCCCCGAGGCACTCGAGGCGAAGGCGAAGGCCGCCGAGCGCAAAGCGCGCCACGAACGGTCACGGCGGATTGCCGAGCAGCGGAAGGCGACTGCGGAACCCGTCGTCGTACCCGAACGATCCGATGTGGCCACCGATATCGAAACTCCCGTTCCGCCGTTCTGGGGTACCCGCATCGTCAAAGGTGTGTCCCTGGCCGAGTATTCGGGCCTGCTCGACGAGCGGGCACTATTCCTCGGGCAGTGGGGACTGCGCGGAGTCCGCAAGGGCGAGGGTGCAACGTACGAGGACCTCGTCGAATCCGAGGGCAAGCCGCGGCTGCGGTATTGGCTCGACCGACTCAGCACCGATGGCATTCTCGCTCACGCCGCACTGGTCTACGGCTACTTCCCCGCAGTATCGGAAGGCGACGACGTGGTGGTCCTCGACCAACCGAATCCCGATGCCGCGGAGAAGTTTCGCTTCACGTTTCCCCGACAGCAGCGTGACCGTTTTCTGTGCATAGCCGATTTCATCCGCTCGCGTGATGCAGCTCGCGAGAGCGGCCAGGTCGACGTACTGCCGATGAACCTGGTGACCATGGGCCAACCGATCGCGGATTTCGCGAACGAGCTGTTCGCGGCGGATTCCTACCGCGACTACCTCGAAGTGCACGGAATCGGTGTGCAGCTCACCGAGGCGCTCGCCGAGTACTGGCACCGGCGGGTACGCGAGGAGCTGAAGCTCTCGGGCGGGCACAGCGTCGCCGAGAACGATCCCAAGGAGGCCGAGGGCTTTTTCAAGCTCGAATATCGCGGCGCGCGTTACTCCTTCGGATACGGAGCCTGCCCGGATCTCGAGGACCGCATCAAACTCGCAGCCCTGCTCGAACCGGAACGGATCGGTGTCAAACTGTCGGAGGAGCTCCAGCTCCACCCAGAGCAGTCGACCGACGCATTCGTGCTCCACCACCCGGAAGCCAAGTACTTCAATGTATGAGAACAACGATTTCCTCGGTGTCCTGTTCGACATGGACGGCACACTGCTCGACTCGGAGAAGATCTGGGACGTGGCAGTCGCCGAGCTCTCGCTGGAACTGGGCCGTGAGCTCACCGCAGAGGTGCGCGAAAGCACACTCGGCAACTCGATGCACGGCGCGCTACGCAAGGTCTTCGCCCACACCGGCACCGACGCCACCGACAGCGCTCTGCAGGACAGCCGTAACTGGTTGACCGAACGCGTTGCGGAGCTTTTCTCGCAAGGCATTCCGTGGCGACCCGGTGCGAAGGACACTCTGGCGCTCGCTCGCGAGATGGGTCTGAAGACCGCGCTTGTGACGAACACCGAACGCGGACTCGTCGAGAATGCGCTCGAGACCATCGGCCGCGAGTACTTCGACTTCACCGTCAGTGGAGACGAGGTCGACGAGGGAAAGCCGCACCCGGCACCGTATCTACGAGGGGCGTCGCTGCTCGGTCTGGATCCGGCCACGTGCTTGGCCATCGAGGATTCGCCGACGGGATCGCTCTCGGCTTACCGGGCCGGATGCTCGGTGTTGCTCGTGCCCTCCGAGGTCGCTGTGAGCCCTGGTCCTGGCTATGTCATTCGCGAGACTCTGCTGGGCGTCACCGCCGGCGACCTCCGATCCGCCTGGTGCGATGCGCAGGTATCGGCGTCCTCATGAAAGAATCACAGACCGTGAAGACCTTCGATTCCCTGTTTGCCGAGCTCACCGACCGCGCCGATTCTCGTCCCGAGGGCTCGGGCACGGTCGCTGCGTTGGACGCCGGCGTGCATTTTCAGGGTAAGAAGATCATCGAGGAGGCGGGTGAGGTGTGGATCGCCGCCGAGCACGAGAGCGACGAGGCTCTCGCGGAGGAGATCTCACAGCTGCTGTACTGGGTCCAGGTGTTGATGGTCGGGCGAGGTCTGACGCCCAAGGATGTTTACCGACATCTGTGAGCATGTCTTCCACCGCACTGCTCTCCACTATGACCGAAGGATCACGCAATGTTGCGCGTAGCTGTTCCCAACAAAGGTGCCCTGTCCGAATCCGCCGCCGAGATTCTCAGCGAAGCGGGCTATCGACGCCGTAGTGACTCCAAGGATCTGACGGTGCTCGATCCGGCCAACGGTGTCGAGTTCTTCTTCCTCCGCCCCAAGGACATTGCGATCTACGTCGGCTCCGGTGAACTCGACCTGGGTATCACCGGCCGAGATCTCGCGCTCGACTCGGGGGCGCCGGTCGACGAGATCCTGTCCCTCGGGTTCGGGCGGTCGACGTTTCGGTACGCTGCGCCCGCCGGTAAGGAGTGGTCACCGGATGATCTCGGTGGCCTGCGCATTGCCACGTCGTACCCGAACCTCGTCAAAGCCGACCTCGCGGCGCGAGGACTCGAGGCGACCGTCATCCGCCTCGATGGCGCAGTCGAGATCTCCATTCAACTCGGTGTCGCCGACGCCATCGCGGATGTGGTCGAATCCGGGCGTTCGCTGCGTCAGAACAATCTGGTCGCCTTCGGCGAATCGCTGTGCGATTCGGAAGGAGTTTTGATCGAACGCGCGGGCGGCAACAGCACCGACAAGACCCGCAAACAACTGATCGCACGGGTACAGGGCGTGGTGTTCGCTCAGCAGTACCTGATGCTCGACTACGACTGCCCGAAATCCATTCTCGACGAGGCCGTCAAGATCACTCCGGGTATCGAATCGCCGACGCTCTCGCCGATGGCGGACGAGAACTGGCTCGCCGTGCGCGCGATGGTCTCTCGCAAGGTCCACAACACTGTGATGGACGAGCTGGCCGAACTCGGAGCCAAGGCCATTCTTGCCTCGGACATCAGGTCGTGCCGAGCGTTCTGAAAGCTGTTCAGGGTCTGGGCCGCACCAGCACCGTCTGAGCGATCCGTCCCACCGGTCCGTGCTCGTCGTGAAGAACGCCTGCAGACATGGCGAATCCGTCGGGCCCGGTGGAGGTCTCAGCCGAGATTCCCACCCATTCGCTCTCCGGAACCCGGAAGATGTGGACAGTGAGATCGGTGTTGAGGAACGTCCATTCGTCGAGGTCGAGCTTCGCGCCGATCCCGTTGGCGATGTCCGCGACGGCGAACAGTCGTTCCAACGGCGTCATGGTCTCGCCGAGAACCAAAGCGGTACTCGCTCGAGCCCAGACCTGTCCAGGTCCGGGGCCGCCGAGTTTTCCAAGGGCGCGTATCTCGACGTTGTCCAGGTAGCCGGATTTCCACGTCCCCTCCCAGACGTGTTGCGAGGCCTCCGACACCGGCGCCAGGGGTGGATCGGCCGCGTAGGCGACCTGCGCGGTGTCGACCGTGGACAGTCGCCAGGCGGTTGCTCGGGCGACCGCCCGGTCAGCTGTGTTCCCGGAGTGCTCCCAGAGTTCGGCGATCACCAGTTCGATGTTCCTACCCGGCCGCTCCACCCAGGATCTGACCTCGATTTCGGCTATCGGTACCGGGCCGAGTAGCTCGACCACGACACGGGAGACACGAACGTCTGCCCGTGCGCCGACTCGTTCGAGCGCGCGCAGCAGCAACGCCGACGGGGGAGCTCCGTGCTGCATGGTCGGCGCCCATAGGCTGACGGTCCGCTCGGTGGTCGCGAACACCTCGTTTCCCGCTGCATTGCGGCCGAGCGGGACGAAGAAGGCGTCATGCTCCGTTTGCCCGGTCACGACGCGGACTCCGAAACGAGCAAATTCGCCGCATCGACGGTTGTGGGCCATCCTGGATACGCTGGGGGAGTGCCACCGAACTCCGGGCACAGTGCCTGGTGATCGCACCAGTTGCAGAGCTTTCCGCGTTTGGGACGAAAATCGCCGGACTCGCCGGCGGCGAGAATCGCCCGCCAGATCGCCGAGAGCATCCGCTCGAAACGAACCAATTCGCCTTCGTCGGGCTTGTAGGTGAGCGACTGCTTGTCCGCCAGGTACATCAGTTTGAGCTGAGCCGGGACGACACCTCGCATCCGCATGACCACCAAGGCATAGAACTTCATCTGGAAGAGCGCCTTCGCCTCGGTGAACTCACGCGGCGACTTGCCGGTCTTGTAGTCGACGACACGCAGCATGCCGTTGGACGCCACGTCGATTCGATCGATGAAACCGCGCAGCGGAGTGCCGTCGGCCAGTTCGATTTCCACCCGCTGCTCGCAGGACTCCGGATCGAATCGGGTCGGATCTTCCATCTCGTAATACCCTGTGACGAGGCTGCGGGCCTGCTCGAGCAGGGTCGCCAGCTCCTTCCCGGAGATCAGCTCGGCCAACTGCGGTGATTCGGTAATAACCTTGTCCCACGCCGGCTCGATCAACTCGACGGCGCTGTCGCAGTCTCGCTTCGAGCTCGGTATCGCGTACAGCGCTTCGAGGGCAGCATGCACCACGGTTCCCTTGACCTGAGCAGTGGTCGACCGTTCCGGAATACGATCGATCGCACGAAATCGATACAGCAACGGGCACTGCTTGAAGTCGTTCGCGCGCGACGGTGACAACGCTGGTCTGCTGCGACGAACAGGTGGATCCGACACATCCGTAATACTCACATCACGCAGACTAAGCCCGTGGTCCGACGAAATCGTTCAGGCCAGTAGTGTGAGCGAATCGAGTCGATCGTCCGCCCTGGACCGACTGCACCGGTTC
Organism: Rhodococcus sp. I2R; assembly: GCF_020889545.1. Lineage (NCBI taxonomy): Bacteria > Bacillati > Actinomycetota > Actinomycetes > Mycobacteriales > Nocardiaceae > Rhodococcus > Rhodococcus sp. I2R. Next base: position 35,348 of record NZ_JAHUTG010000008.1, on the reverse strand, counting down.
AGCAAGCGAAAGAGGTAGTCGACTGTGTCCTCGGACAGTGTGTTCTCGGTCAGCGAGACGTCGGACGAAAGTCCCGTCGACAGCACCGGGCCCACACCCGAGATCGCAAGCACCGAACCTGCTCGCAGCGGACCTTTCCGGGTGGGGGACCGCGTACAGCTCACCGACGGCAAAGGCCGGCACTACACCGTCGTACTGGAGGCGGGCAAAGAGTTTCACACCCACCGCGGCGGCATCACCCATGACGCGCTCATCGGTACCGACGAGGGCAGTGTGGTCACTTCGGTCAACGGGACGCCGTACCTGGCGCTTCGGCCGCTGTTGACGGACTACGTATTGTCCATGCCCCGCGGTGCGCAGGTCATCTATCCCAAGGACGCTGCCCAGATCGTGCACGAGGGTGACATCTTTCCTGGCGCCAGGGTTCTCGAGGCAGGAGCCGGCTCCGGTGCACTGACGTGCTCGCTACTTCGGGCCGTGGGTTCGGAAGGTGCGGTGATCTCCTACGAGATCCGTCAGGATCACGCCGACTACGCCGTGAAGAACGTCGAGACCTTCTTCGGCGCGCGACCGGACAACTGGTCTCTCACCGTCGCGGATATCGACGCTTTCGGCAGTGATCGCCCCGGCGAGAGAGTCGATCGGGTCATCCTCGACATGCTGTCCCCCTGGGACGCACTGCCCGCAGTCGCGGATGCTCTGGTGCCCGGCGGCGTTCTCATCGTGTACGTCGCGACGGTCACCCAGCTCTCACGCGTCGTGGAAGCGCTGCGCGCACAGGAGTGCTGGACCGAACCGAGATCCTGGGAATCGATCGTGCGCGGCTGGCACGTCGTCGGACTGGCGGTGCGTCCCGAGCATCGGATGCAGGGCCACACCGCGTTCCTCGTCAGCGCTCGCAAGCTCGCTGCAGGCACGGTCACTCCGAAACCTCAACGCAGATCGGGCAAGGGCTGAACGTCGGCCGTGCGCAGACCGGTCAGACGCAGGGTGCCTGACCCATCGCGAGGAGCTGGCACGTGCTCGCCTCCGACAACTTCCAGTCTCCGTCGATCAGTACCCATGTGTTCGGCGTGGGAGCGGCCGTACCCCGCGGGGTTGCGATCGTCACCGGTGCGCTCACGGTTTCACCCGCGACGGTCGGCCCGGCCACCTCGAACGTGATCTCCCCGTAGTTCGCCAGCGCTGCAGTCATGGTCTCGAAGTTGGCCAGGCGCGCTTGCCCGTTCTCTACAGCGGCGACCTTGGTCGCGGCATCGACATCGGGAGCGACGAGCAGTACCAACGATCGGGTGAGCTCGTCCGTCGTCGGCGCGGCCCTCACCGCTGCTTCGGACGTGGTCACGGCGGCAGAGTCCGAACTGTGATCTGCGTGATCGGATTCATCGCTCGAGCCGCATCCAACAAGGAGGACAGCAGCTGCTGCGGCGGTCGCAAACACTGACGAAATGCGCATACTCACTGGTGAAGCCTCTTTCCTGCAGAGCGCGAAACCACTCGGGTCAGGTGAGGCTAACATGACCGCACGCGGGTTTGGATCCGATGAAGACATGAACACCCGCTCGCCGGTGGACGTGTCCACACGCACTTTTGCCGCTGTGCCGGTAGCGTTGATAGATCGGACTGGGAGGAGTCGCTCATGAGCTCAACAGACAATCCGGAATCGGCTGCGGCCAGGGCGGAACTCGAAGAGTTGCGCACCGAGGCTGCGTCCTTACGGCGCCAACTCGGTCAACTCGGCGAATCGCCGGAGCACATTCGCGAACTGGAATCTCGTATCGACTCGCTGTCGGTGCGTAACTCCAAGTTGATGGACACGCTCAAGGAAGCGCGTCAGCAACTGATCGCGCTTCGCGAAGAAGTCGACCGTCTGGGGCAGCCGCCCAGCGGCTACGGCATCTTGATGTCGATTCATGAGGACGACACGGTGGACGTCTTCACATCTGGGCGCAAGATGCGTCTGACGTGCTCACCCAACGTCGAGGCCGTCGAACTCGCGCCCGGACAGACGGTTCGTCTCAACGAGGCGCTGACCATCGTCGAAGCTGGATCGTTCGAGCAGGTCGGCGAGATCAGCACCCTGCGTGAACTTCTCGGTGACGGCACTCGGGCTCTGGTCGTCGGGCACGCCGACGAGGAGCGCGTCGTCTGGCTCGCCAAGCCACTCTACGAGATGGCCACCGAGGAACCCTCGGACGACCCGGACGAGCCGTCGCGCAGGCTGCGGCCAGGTGACTCGCTGCTGGTCGACACCAAGGCCGGATACGCCTTCGAGCGTGTCCCGAAGGCCGAGGTCGAAGATCTCGTGCTCGAAGAGGTGCCCGATGTGGGGTACGAGGACATCGGTGGTCTCGGACGGCAGATCGAGCAGATTCGCGATGCCGTGGAGTTGCCCTTCCTGCACAAGGACCTCTTCCGCGAATACTCGTTGCGGCCCCCCAAGGGCGTCCTGCTGTACGGCCCTCCTGGCTGCGGCAAGACGTTGATCGCCAAGGCAGTCGCCAACTCGCTCGCGAAGAAGATCGCCGAGGCGCGCGGCCAGGATGCCAAGGAAGCCAAGTCCTTCTTCCTCAATATCAAGGGCCCCGAACTGCTCAACAAGTTCGTCGGCGAGACCGAGCGTCATATCAGGATGATCTTCCAACGCGCCCGGGAGAAGGCGTCGGAAGGCACCCCGGTCATCGTGTTCTTCGACGAGATGGATTCCATCTTCCGCACTCGCGGATCGGGTGTGTCCTCGGACGTGGAGACCACAGTCGTTCCGCAGTTGCTCGCGGAGATCGACGGTGTGGAAGGCCTCGAGAACGTCATCGTGATCGGTGCCTCCAACCGGGAGGACATGATCGACCCGGCCATTCTTCGTCCCGGCCGCTTGGACGTCAAGATCAAGATCGAGCGCCCGGATGCGGAGTCCGCTCAGGACATCTTCTCGAAGTACCTGACGGATTCGTTGCCGGTCAATGCCGACGACCTCGCCGAGTTCGGTGGCGATCGGGCTTCGTGCATTCGGGCCATGATCGAGCGCGTTGTGGACCGCATGTATGCCGAGAGCGAGGACAATCGATTCCTCGAGGTCACCTACGCCAACGGCGACAAGGAAGTGCTGTACTTCAAGGACTTCAACTCGGGTGCGATGATCCAGAACATCGTCGACAGGTCCAAGAAGTACGCGATCAAGTCGGTGCTCGAGTCCGGCACCCCGGGCCTTCGAGTGCAGCATCTGTTCGATTCGATCGTGGACGAGTTCGCAGAGAACGAGGATCTGCCCAACACGACCAACCCCGACGACTGGGCTCGTATCTCCGGCAAGAAGGGTGAGCGCATCGTGTACATCCGAACTCTGGTGACGGGAAAGAACGCCAGCGCGTCCCGCGCCATCGACACCGAGGCGAACACCGGTCAGTACCTCTAGCACGGAGTACCTCTAGGACTGACTGCTCGCGCGAAAGGCTACGCAGCGCTGCGCACCTGCCCCCACGCACACGCCACATTGGGCCGGTGCGCAGCGCTGCGCGTGGTACTTGCTTCTCGCTGCCCTGTCCTCGGTGCGGACCGCATCCTTTCGATCACTTAGGCTCGCGGTATGGAGCGCATCATCGGTATCGAGGTCGAGTACGGAATATCGTCCCCGACCGAACCGTCGGCCAATCCGATCCTCACGTCCACGCAGGCGGTGCTGGCGTACGCCGCTGCCGCCGGTGTGCCTAGGGCCAAGCGCACTCGTTGGGACTACGAGGTCGAGTCGCCGCTGCGCGACGCCCGCGGATTCGACCTGGGGCGCTTCAGCGGTCCAGCGCCGGTGATCGACGCCGACGAGGTCGGCGCGGCCAATATGATTCTCACCAACGGCGCGCGACTCTATGTCGATCATGCCCATCCCGAATACTCCGCGCCCGAGGTGCGGGATCCACTCGACGCTGTGATCTGGGACAAGGCCGGCGAGCGCGTCATGGAGGCCGCGGCGCGCCATGCGTCCAGCGTGCCCGGTGCGCCCCGACTGCAGTTGTACAAGAACAACGTCGACGGCAAGGGGGCCTCGTACGGCACCCACGAGAACTACTTGATGTCCCGCGCGACGCCTTTCTCGGCAGTCATCGCGGGCCTGTCGCCGTTCTTCGCTTCTCGACAAGTGATCACCGGATCAGGCCGTGTCGGTATCGGGCAGTCCGGGGACGAAGCAGGCTTTCAGTTGTCTCAGCGTGCCGACTACATCGAGGTCGAGGTCGGTCTCGAGACGACACTCAAGCGCGGGATCATCAATACACGCGACGAACCCCACGCCGATGCGGACAAGTACCGGCGTTTGCACTGCATCATCGGTGATGCGAATCTTGCGGAGATGGCCACATATCTCAAGGTGGGAACCACCGCATTGGTGCTGGACATCATCGAAGCCGGCGTGGATCTGTCCGACCTGCAGTTGGCTCGTCCGGTGACGGCCGTGCACCAGATCAGCCACGACCCCACGCTCCGGCAGACGGTTGCGCTGACCGACGGCCGCGAGATGACTGCCCTGGCGCTGCAACGGATCTACCATCAGCGCGTCGCGAAGTTCGTCGCCAGCGAAGGCAACGAAGACCCGCGGGTCGCCGATATTCTCGACAAGTGGGCCATGGTGCTCGATCTGCTCGAGCGAGACCCGATGGAGTGCGCGAACATTCTCGACTGGCCGGCGAAACTGCGGTTGCTCGAGGGCTTCCGGCAGCGGGAGGGACTGGGTTGGTCGGCGCCCCGGCTACACCTGGTTGATCTGCAGTACTCGGACGTCAGACTCGACAAGGGCCTGTACAACCGGTTGGTGGCCCGCGGGTCCATGGAACGCCTTGTCACCGAGCAGCAGGTACTCGACGCCGTCGGGACACCTCCGTCGGATACTCGGGCCTACTTCCGCGGCGAAGTGCTTCGCAAGTTCGGGGCCGATATCGCGGCAGCGAGCTGGGATTCGGTGATCTTCGATCTCGGCGGCGATTCGCTCGTACGGATACCGACCCTCGAGCCGTTGCGCGGCAGCAAAGCTCATGTCGGCAAGCTGTTGGAGTCTGCGGAGACAGCCGCGGAACTGGTCGATCAGCTGACCTCCTGAACGATGGTGGTGACTTGTCACCCTTATGGGGGTGCCAATCGGTAGGGTGAAGGTCCGAGTAGGTACTGCGAACACGTAAGGAGGTCGGCGACTATGGCTCGAGAGCAGACACGACGCTCTGGCGGTGGCGACGGCGACGACGAGGTTTCCGGCGAGGCCGGCGGCGGTCAGGAACGGCGCGAGAAGCTGGCGGAAGAGACCGACGACCTCCTCGACGAGATCGACGACGTGCTCGAGGAGAATGCGGAAGACTTCGTGCGTGCCTACGTTCAGAAGGGCGGCCAGTGACGGTAGAGCGCACGCCGAACGCGACGATGGGGGGGCTGTTGCCGACATTCGGGTCGCACCATTCTTCGTTCACCGACCATCTGCGCGACCATGCCCCGCACCTCCTACCTGAGAATCGAATGGCGCAGTCCTCGGCGAACCTGTCCGATGCCGCTCCGCACGGCACCACCATCGTGGCGGTGACGTATGCGGGCGGGGTGCTGATCGCGGGCGATCGTCGTGCCACCCAGGGAAACCTGATCGCCAACCGTGACATGCAGAAGGTGTTCGTCACCGACGAGTACTCCGCTGCTGGTATTGCGGGCACGGCCGGCATCGCGATCGAGCTGGTGCGACTGTTTGCGGTCGAATTGGAGCATTACGAGAAGATCGAAGGCGTGCCGCTGACGTTCAACGGCAAGGCCAACAAGCTCTCGTCGATGGTTCGCAGCAACCTGGGCGCGGCGATGCAGGGCCTCGCTGCGGTACCTCTTCTCGTCGGGTTCGACCTCGATATCGCGGATTCGGAGCGTGGCGGGCGGATCGTCTCCTACGACATCGTCGGCGGTCGCTACGAGGAGCGTTCGGGGTATCACGCCGTGGGCTCGGGGTCTCTGTTCGCGAAGTCGGCGCTCAAGAAGCTGTACCAACCCGGTCTAGGTGAGAGTGCCGCGCTTCGAGCGGTCGTGGAGTCGTTGTACGACGCGGCCGATGACGATTCCGCGACCGGTGGACCCGATGTCACGCGTGGCATCTATCCGACCGCGGTTGCCATCACCGGCGCGGGAGCAGTGGAGGTGGCGGAGAGCAAAATATCGGAAGCCGCTCGCGCCGTGATCGCGGACCGCGCTGCAGCCACTGAGGAAGCACGAGCGGGGGAGACTGCGTCATGACCATGCCGTATTACGCATCGGCCGAGCAGATCATGCGCGACCGGTCGGAGCTGGCGAGGAAGGGCATCGCACGGGGACGCAGTGTCATCGCTCTGTCGTTCGCCGATGGGGTGCTCTTCGTTGCGGAGAACCGCTCGTCTGCTCTGCACAAGGTCAGCGAACTGTACGACCGATTGGGTTTCGCCGCCGTCGGCAAGTACAACGAGTTCGAGAATCTACGCAAAGCCGGAATCCTGCACGCCGACACCAAGGGGTACACCTACGACCGACGTGACGTGACCGGCCGCTCGCTCGCCAAGACGTATGCCCAGGCGTTGGGAACCATCTTCACCGAGCAGCTCAAGCCCTACGAGGTGGAAATCTGTGTGGCCGAGGTGTCACGGTCGGACGAACCGGTTGCGAGCCAGCTGTACCGGATCACCTACGACGGCTCCATCGTCGACGAGCAGGATTTCGTCGTGATGGGCGGAACCACCGAGCCGATTGTGAAGGCGCTACGCGAGTCGTACCGAAGCGGTCTCGACCTCGCTACCGCGGTGCAGGTGGCGGTCAACGCTCTGGCGGCCGGTTCGGCTCCCGCACCCAACGGGGCATCGGAACCGGAAAAGAAGCCGCTCGAGGTGGCCTCCCTCGAGGTGGCCGTGTTGGATCAGCGACGCCCACGCCGCGCTTTTCGGCGCATAAGCGGATCTGCCCTGAGTGACCTGCTGCCGTCGCCGGCTCCCGCCGCCGACACCAGCAGCAATAGCCCCGAGCAGGAGACGACCGAGTAACCGTCGCCCCAGAATTTCCTGGTTGGGGAATTCCTAGTCGGGTACAGCCCACCAGCGCTGTGTCGTCAGTGCGATTCCGGTTCCGAGTGCAGCGCCCACCACGACGTCGACAGGCCAGTGGACTCCGATGTGTACTCGGGAATAGCAAACTGCGGCTGCGACAGGCGCCAGAACTGCACCGGCCCTCGGCGACTCCAGCGCGACACCGGTGACGAAGGCGGCGGCCGAGGCCGAGTGCCCCGACGGAAACGACGAGGACGCGGGTGGCGACAGCAGCCGGCGGGCGAGGGGAGTTCTGTCATATCCGGGCCTTGTTCGCGGAAAGAGCGGCTTGAGGATGCCGTTCACGATTGCGCTGGCGCCCGCCACTGCGAGGAGTCCCCGAACAGCCCCGCGCCGCGGCGCACCCGGGCGACTGCCGAGAACCAGGGCCGAAGCGGCCCACAGCTTGCTGTGGTCGGCGGCCTTGCTCAACGATCGAAGCACCGGGTCGGCGACGGACGCCCCGCTTGCCGCCGCCCGATCGAAGACGCGTGCGTCCCAGCCGTGGATCCGACTGCGAAGGGATACCGGTGTCTCGGTCACCTGATCAGCCTATGCGCCGGTGTGCGCACGCTGGGGACACCGACGCGCGGCGGAATAGTTCGAACGCTCCAGGGGACGGTGTGCGTTGTACTGTCGAAGTGTGCAGCGACGAATTATGGGCATCGAGACCGAATTCGGTGTCACATGTACTTTCCACGGGCATAGGCGACTGAGCCCGGACGAGGTTGCCCGCTACCTCTTTCGCAGAGTCGTGTCCTGGGGACGCAGCTCCAACGTCTTTCTGCGCAACGGCGCACGGTTGTATCTCGACGTCGGATCACATCCCGAATACGCGACGGCCGAATGCGACAGTCTGCTTCAGCTGGTCACTCATGATCGGGCCGGCGAGCGCGTGCTCGAAGACCTGCTCATCGACGCCGAGCAGCGTCTGGCCGAAGAGGGTATCGGCGGTGACATCTACCTGTTCAAGAACAACACCGATTCGGCCGGAAACTCCTACGGTTGTCACGAGAACTATCTCGTCCAACGCGCCGGTGAGTTCTCGCGCATCTCGGACGTGCTCCTGCCCTTCCTGGTGACGCGCCAGCTCATCTGTGGTGCCGGCAAGATTCTGCAGACTCCGAAGGCCGCCACATTCTGCCTGTCGCAGCGGGCGGAACACATCTGGGAAGGCGTGTCCTCGGCGACCACTCGATCGCGGCCGATCATCAACACTCGCGACGAACCGCATGCCGACGCCGAGAAGTATCGTCGCCTCCATGTCATCGTCGGCGACTCGAACATGGCGGAGACCTCCACCATGCTCAAGGTGGGCACTGCCGCTCTCGTCCTGGAGATGATCGAGGCCGGCGTCTCCTTCCGAGATTTCGCGCTGGACAATCCGATTCGCGCGATTCGAGAGGTCAGCCACGACCTGACGGGCCGGAAACCGGTGCGGTTGGCCGGCGGGCGGCAGGCCAGCGCCCTCGAGATCCAGCGTGAGTACTACACGCGGGCAGTCGAGCACCTCCAATCCCGTGAGCCGGACGCTCAGGTCGAGCAAGTAGTGGACCTGTGGGGCCGCACCCTCGATGCTGTCGAGGCACAGGATTTCGCGAAGGTGGACACCGAGATCGACTGGGTGATCAAGCGCAAGCTTCTGCAGCGATACCAGGATCGATACGGGATGGAATTGTCCGATCCGAAGATCGCGCAACTCGACCTGGCGTACCACGACATCAAGCGTGGTCGAGGCGTGTTCGACGTGCTGCAGCGAAAGGGCCTGGCCAAGCGGATCGTCGAGGACGAGCAGATCGACGAGGCAGTCGATCTTCCCCCGCAGACGACCCGAGCCAAACTGCGCGGTGAATTCATCACCGCGGCGCAGGAAGCAGGCAGAGACTTCACCGTCGACTGGGTCCATCTCAAGCTCAACGACCAGGCACAGCGCACGGTCCTGTGCAAGGACCCGTTCCGCTCCGTCGACGAAAGGGTGGAGCGGCTGATCGCGTCGATGTAGTGGATGTGAACTCGACCGATAGGCTTCATGGGTGGCGATCACCAAAGTTGAACGGCTGATGAACCTTGTCATCTGTCTGCTCTCCACGCGTCAGTTCGTGACGGCGGAACGAATCAAGGACAGCGTTGCGGGCTACGGAGACTCAGGCAGCGACGAGGCGTTCAGTCGCATGTTCGAGCGCGACAAGAACGAACTTCGTGATCTCGGTGTCCCTCTCGAGACCGGCGTATCGGCGGGAACGGGCGGCGTCGAGGGCTATCGCATCAACCGGGACGCCTACGAACTCCCCGATATCGACCTTTCGCGCGAGGAGTCGGCCGCCGTCGCTGTTGCGGTTCAACTCTGGGAGTCGCCGGAGCTGACATCCGCCGCACAGAGTGCGCTGCTGAAACTGCGCGCAGCGGGTATCCAGGTCGATCAGGACGATTCCGCGGGGGCGGTGACGGCGGTTCCGGCTCGTACGCGGGGGTCCGAGCCCGCGTTGGGTGCCCTGCTGGCCGCGATCGATGCGGGCAGGTCGGTTCGCTTCGAGCATCGCAGTTCGACGACGGATCCGTTTGTCACGCGCACCGTCGAGCCGTGGGGTGTCGTGACGTTTCGTGGCCGCTGGTATCTGGTCGGTCACGACGTGGATCGCAACGACATCCGGACGTTCCGGTTGTCCCGAATCGGTGACGACGTGTCTACGTTCGGTCGGGCTGGGAGCGTACGCAAGCCTGAGGGCGTCGACCTGCAGTCCATCGTCGAACGTGTCGCCGGAACAGCAGAGGTCAGCGGATCGGCCACGATCTGGGTCGTCGACGACGGCGCTCTCGAAATTCGTCGGATGGGGACGGTGGTGGAAGATCGCGCCATCGGAAACAGGCACGGTTCGGTGGTGCAGGTTCCGGTTCGATCCTGGGAATGGATGACACGTGTGGTCGCAGGCCACGGTTCGGACGCGCTGGTCCTCGATCCGCCCGAGTTGCGCGCGGACGTGATCGCAACGCTCCACGCCGGCGTTGCGGAAGGTGTTCGATGAGCGCACGTTTGTCGGTCAGGCTGGCCCGACTGCTCAACATGGTGCCGTTCTTTCTGGCCAACCCCGGACTGAGTGCAGCAGAGGCGGCCCAGGAACTAGGTGTCTCCACCGCGACGCTCATGACCGACCTGAATCAGTTGTGGATGTGCGGACTACCCGGATACGGCCCTGGCGATTTGATCGACCTGTCGTTCTCCGAGGAGAGCATCGAGGTGACGTTCTCCGCGGGCATCGATCGCCCGCTGCGACTGACCTCGACCGAGGCCACCGCACTGCTGGTGGCGCTCAGGTCGCTGACCTCCATGCCTGGAATGGTGGATCCCACCGCCGCGCAACGAGCGATCGCGAAGATCGAGGATGCTGCAGGTGCAGCCGCTGCCAACGTGCCGAGCTCGTCGGCAGCGGGCTCCGGTGACAGCCCGGAGAACCCCGCCGCCGCCGCGGTGCGGTCGGCGCTCCGGAACCAGCACGCCATCGAGCTGACCTACTACTCGGCATCGAGGGATGCCGTCTCGGAGCGGACCGTCGATCCGATCCGCACGGTGCTCATCGACGGGCACAGCTATCTACAGGCATGGTGTCGACGCGCGGAAGGCGTCCGGCTCTTCCGCTTCGACCGTATCGATCGCGCGGTGGAGTCGGCCGAACCGTCCCGGCCCCCGGAAGATGCCCCTGCCGACGACAGTTTCGAGATCTTCAACGACGACCCATCGCTATCGCAGGCACGCTTGCGGATCGCCCCGGGACACTCGTGGGTGATGGACTACTACCCGATGACGCAGGTTGGCGCAGACGGCGACGGTTCGATCACCGTGACCATGCGGTTCGCCACGCTGAGCTGGATGACGCGACTGACATTAGGGTTCGGCGAGGCGATCGAAGTCCTGGGCCCACCTGAGCTGCAGCGCAGTGTGGACGAGCGTGCTCGTGCTGCACTGGCGGCATACGCCGACCTGAAGTGACAGGCGCATCTCGCACACACTTTCTACTGTTTCGCTGGGGTCCATCCCAGTGAACGCGCAGAAAACGTACGGCTTCCACCAAGCCTCCAGCGCTGCATGTCGGGTAGGCTCACAGCATCTGATCTTGGGAGGTTTACATGGGATTCACAAGCCCGTGGCATTGGGCCATCGTCGCTATCGTGGTCGTCATTCTGTTCGGTTCGAAGAAGCTGCCCGAAGCAGCTCGAGGACTCGGTCGTTCGCTTCGCATCTTCAAGAGCGAGGTGAAGGAAATGCAGAACGACGGCAAGTCCGATACGCAGACCGGACAATCGTCCACGCCGACTGAGCTCGACTCGACCTCGCAGACCGACGTTCGCGCGAGTGACATCCACCTCAGCAACGGGTCGAGCGCACAGCACGACTCCAAATCGGCCTGAGGGCATACGTCTCCACACCGGGGTACGCACGCCGTACCCCGGTTCACTGCTGACTGAAGACGGAAGATGCGAATCCCGTTCGATCCGAGGCGCTCCAAGCGCCGCTTGAATCCCGACGGCACCATGTCGTTGGTCGACCACCTCTACGAGTTCCGTACCCGGTTGATGTGGGCGGTACTCGCGGTGGCGATCACCACTACCCTCGGGTTCTTCTGGTACTCGCAGTCACTGTTCGGCATCGATAGCCTGGGTGACCTGCTGAGGGGTCCCTACTGCTCATTGGATCCGAGCCTGCGCGCCAACCTGAGCAACACCGACGAATGCCGGTTGCTGGCGACCGGTCCGTTCGACCAGTTCCTCCTACGCTTCAAGGTTGCGTTCACTGCCGGTATCGTCATGGCCTGCCCCATCTGGCTGCATCAAATCTGGGCCTTCGTCACCCCCGGCCTCTACAAGCAGGAGCGGCGATACGCCGTCTCCTTCGTGACAGCCGCAGCGACCCTTTTCGTCGCGGGTGCAGTCCTCGCGTACTACATCGTGGCGAAGGGCTTGGAGTTTCTCCTCTCCATCGGTGACAACGTGCAGATCACCGCGCTCAGTGGTGAACAGTATTTCGGCTTCGTCATCAATCTGCTGATCATCTTCGGCGTCAGCTTCGAAATTCCTCTGCTGGTCGTCGCGTTGAATTTTGTCGGTGTACTCACGTACGAACGACTGAAGGCATGGCGCCGCGGACTGATATTCGGCCTCTTCGTGTTCGCCGCCATCGCGACGCCGGGGCAGGACCCGTTCTCCATGCTGGCGCTCGCGATCGCGTTGACGCTTCTGTTCGAGTTCGCGGTGCAGATTGCCCGAATTCACGACAAGCGTAAATTGCGCAAGAGAGCCGATGAATGGGGTGATGTGTCCGATGACGAGGCAACGTCGATCGATTTCGCAAGTTCCGTCGAGTCGCCTGTCTCGGTCAAGCCTCCCGTCCAGACCGATCGGGACTTCACCGACACGATCTGATGTGATCATGTGAGCGTGCATGCCACTCGATTGCAGCAGTTCACCGACACACTCGCATTTCCACTGGACCGCTTCCAGATCGATGCGTGTACCGCGCTCGAGGCCGGTCATGGGGTGCTGGTCTGTGCGCCGACAGGTGCAGGCAAGACCATCATCGGCGAGTTCGCTGTTCACCTTGCCCTGGCAGCGGGAAGAAAGTGTTTCTATACGACGCCGATCAAGGCGCTCAGCAATCAGAAGTTCGCCGAGCTCACCGCCCGCTACGGTCGTGACACCGTCGGCTTGCTTACCGGCGACTCGTCCATCAACCCAAGCGCGCCGATCGTGGTCATGACGACCGAAGTTCTTCGCAACATGCTCTATGCGTCATCCGATGCCCTGCGGGGGTTGTCGCACGTGGTGATGGACGAGGTGCACTATCTGGCCGACCGATTCCGTGGCGCAGTCTGGGAAGAGGTGATCCTGCACCTGTCTCAGGACGTTCGCCTGGTGAGCCTGTCTGCGACCGTCAGCAACGCCGAGGAGTTCGGCGCATGGATGGAGACGGTGCGCGGCGACACCACCGTGGTCGTCGACGAGAACCGCCCAGTTCCCCTCTCACAGCACATCATGGTCGGACGCAGATTGTTCGACCTGTTCGACACGCGTGCACAGTCCGGTGACGGCGCGGCCCGGTTGGTGGTCGACCGAGAACTGGTTCGGCATGTGAAGCAGCGCCAGGCGCTCGACCACGCGGACCGATGGCAGCCCGCGCACGGGCGGGGGCGGGGGCGGAGCAGTGGTCGGACAAGTGCCAACAACCGTCCGCTCCCGCGTCCGGACGTGATCGCAAAGCTCGATCAGGAAGGGTTGTTGCCGGCGATCACCTTCATCTTCAGTCGTGCAGGATGTGACGGCGCGCTGACGCAGTGCCTGCGGTCTCGTCTGGTATTGACCACGCCCGAGCAGGCGGAGGAAATTCGCTACATCGTCGAGCAACACACCTCCGAGCTGCCTCGTGAAGACCTGGAAGTCCTCGGTTTCTGGGAGTGGCGCGAGGCACTCGAGCGTGGTCTCGCGGCGCACCATGCGGGCATGCTCCCCGTGTTCAGGCACACCGTCGAGGAGCTGTTCGTCAAGGGTCTGGTGCGGGCCGTGTTCGCTACGGAGACACTTGCCCTCGGTATCAACATGCCGGCGCGAACCGTGGTGCTCGAAAAGCTTGTCAAATACAACGGTGAGACTCACGCCGAACTGACCCCCGGCGAGTACACGCAGTTGACCGGACGCGCCGGGCGTCGGGGAATCGACGTAGAGGGTCATGCCGTCGTGCTGTGGCAACCGGGGACCGAGCCTACGGAAGTTGCTGGGCTCGCCTCGACACGTACCTTCCCTCTTCGCAGTTCCTTCCGTCCCGGATACAACATGTCGATCAACATGATCGAGCAGTTCGGGGCACCGGAGTCGCGTGCTCTACTCGAGCGATCGTTCGCGCAGTTCCAGGCCGATCGTTCGGTCGTCGGGTTGGTTCGCGGTATCGACCGCAACGACAAGACAATCGCTCAACTCGGCGATCGACTGGGCGGGCCGGAGGGCGAGTACTTCGAGTACGCACGGCTGCGCGAACGGCTGAAGGAGCGCGAGCGGATTCTGGAGCGACAAGGCCGACAGGACCGACGTGATCGAGCCGTCGAGTCACTGCACGGACTCGAGCGCGGCGACGTCGTCTCGGTACCGAGTGGGAAGCGAAGCGGACTCGCCGTTGTTCTCGAGCCTGACGACGATCGCCTCGACCCCCGCCCGCTCGTACTCACCGAGGATGCGTGGGCCGGACGTTTGTCGGCGGCCGATTTCCCTTCGCCCGCCGATACCTTGGGCCGGATGAGACTGCCGCGCTTCGTAGATCATCGGACCGCGCGTACTCGGCGAGATCTGTCCGCAGCGCTCAGATCGACCGGCATCTCGACACCCTCGGACAGGCGGCGTCAGAAGTCCACCGCGGCAGACGATCGAGAGCTGGCTACGCTGCGCCGAAGTATCCGTTCGCACCCTGTCCACTCGCGCCCGGACCGCGACGAACTCGGTCGGGTCGGTGAGCGCTACAGCAAGCTCGTCCGAGACACCGAGGCGATGCGGCGGGAGGTGTCGGCCACGACCAACTCCCTGGCGCGAAGCTTCGATCGGATCCTGGCCCTGCTCGTGGAACGCGACTACATCACCTCGGGCAAGACGCCGGTAGTCACCGAGCACGGTGCCCATCTCGGCCGAATCTATTCCGAGTCGGACCTGTTGGTGGCCGAGTGCCTACGCCAGCATTTGTGGCGGGGACTGGCGCCGGCCGAACTCGCCGCCGTCGTATCGGCGGTCGTGTTCGAGTCCCGGCAGGAGGGTGACGCCACCCCGCATGGCCCAACCGGGCCTATTCGGCACGCACTGGGCGAGACGGTGCGCGTGTGGACCGAGCTGCGAGCAGATGAGGTTCGGCACAAGCTGCCGCCTACCCGTGAACCGGATGTGGGATTCGTCACTGCGGTGTACCGGTGGGCGAGCAACCACTCTCTCGTGGACGCGCTCATCGCTGCGGGCGATAACGGCAAGGCGTTGTCCGGTGGTGACTTTGTCCGCTGGTGCCGCCAGGTCATCGATCTTCTCGATCAGGTACGGCTCGCGTCACCGGATCCCGAGATATCCCAGACCGCCTCGAAAGCTGTGAAAGCGTTGCGTCGAGGAGTAGTTGCCATCGACGCGGCCTGATCATCCGACCGGAGCCGTTGGCGGCGCGATAAGGTGACGGCCGATCGATCCAATCGAGTGGAGGCGAGATGAGCGGCCCGTACGGTCCGAACAATCCGGACGACCAGTGGTCCCGCGGTGCCGGGTCACGCGAACCCGAATCCCGAGATACAGGCTCGGACGGCTGGAACAACCCGCCTCGAGAACCAATCGAAAACGGTCAGCAGGGATGGGCTCCGGATCCCAACGCTCAGCAGCAGTACGGTCAGCCGTACCCGCAACAGCCGTACCCACAACAGCCGTACCCACAACAGCCGTACCCACAACAGCCGTACCCGCAGCAGCCTTATCCCCAGCAGCAGTACGGTCAATACTCACCGCAGGGTCAGTATCCGCAGGGCCAGTACCCACAGCAGGGCCAGTACCCGCCACAGGGTCAATATCCGCAAGGGCAGTACCCACAGCAGGGCCAGTACCCGTCACAGGGACAGTGGAACCCCGGGCAACAGCAGGCAGCACCAAGCAAATCGAAGAAGCCCTTGCTGATCGCCGCCGGGGTCCTCGCGGCGATCGTCGTCGTGGGCGGTCTTGTATTCGCCTTCGGCCGGACGGCTCAACTGGACCGTGCAGCCGCAGAATCCGGTGTCGAGCAAATCGTCATCGGAACATACGGCGCGTCCACGGTGTCCGGTGTGTCTTGCCCCGACGGTATGACGGTCGAGGAGGGTGCCTCATTCGAGTGCACGCTCGAGGTCGATGGCGCGCAGCGAACCGTCACGCTGACGATGACCGACGATCAGGGCACCTACGTGGTATCGCGCCCTCGTTGACCGCGAAGGGTTTCTCAGCCTCCGTTGGCCGCGAGAGCCGAGACGAGCCGGTCCACAGCGTTGACGACTCCCAGCTCGACGGCGAGCTGGTTCAGTCGTTCGCTGTCGGCCGGCGCCGCGGGGATGACGTCCGATCGTGACAGGTGAACGTCGGCGTCGGTCACCACCCGCACCACCGGCAGGGCGGCGTCGAGGTAGTCGCTTGCGGCGTTCAACTTGGCGCGTACACCCTGCGCCATGTCACTGCTCGGGTCCAGGGCGGCTGCACGCAGCTCCGCGACGGACCCGTATCGGAGCATGAGCGTCGATGCTGTCTTCTCGCCCACGCCTTTGACACCCGGTAGTCCATCGGACGAATCGCCACGAAGCAAGGCCAGTTCGGCGTAGGCGTCACCGGCGCGGTGCAACGGCACGCCGTACTTCGCGGCGACCTCCGCCGGCCCGAACATTTCGGCCTTCGCGAGCCCCCGGCCGACGTACAGAACCCGCACCTGCACGGGCTCGTCTGCGGCAACTTGAAGCAGGTCACGGTCGCCGCTCACCACCACCACCGGATCGTTCCTTTCGCGGGCCGCCAGTGTTCCCAACACATCGTCGGCCTCGAGCCCGTCGGCGCCGGCCGTCGCGATGCCCGCGGCCTGGAGAACGTCCATGATCATGTCCACCTGCGGCGTCAACGAGTCTGGAACTTCCTCGCTTTCCTCAGTTCCCGGCGCCGCCTCGGCCACGCGGTGGGCTTTGTAGGACGGGATGGCGTCGACACGGAACTGCGGGCGCCAGTTCAAATCGAGGCAGACGGCGAGGCGGCTCGGTTCGGTTCGCGTCATCAGCGCGGCAACCATGTCGATGAATCCGCGGACAGCATTGACGGGCCGTCCGTCCGGGGCCGTAATCGACTCGGGCAGTGCGTAGTAGGCGCGAAACCACAGGCTGGCTCCGTCGAGAAGGAGCAGAGGCGACTTTCCCGGGTCTGTCATGGCCATCATCTTGCCAAACGCCGATAGCCTGGAGTCATGAGTTCCGATTCCCAACAGTCAGCTGCTCGCTTCCCTTCAGAGATCTACTCCTCTCGGCTTGCCCGCGCAGCCGAGTACGCGGGGCAGGCCGGGCTAGATGCTCTGTTGATTTCACCGGGTCCGGATCTTCGCTATCTCGTGGGCTCTCAGGCCAGCTCCTTCGAGCGTTTGATCTGCCTTGTGGTCCCAGCTGACGGATCCACCCCGACAGTGTTGGTTCCTCGACTCGAACTTGCTGCCCTGCAGCCTTCGGCAGTGACCGAGCTGGGGCTTCGTGTCACCGACTGGGTCGACGGCGTCAGCCCGTACGACATTGTCGCCGACATGTTGCCCAGCGAGGCTGCCACTGCAGTCGACGACGCCATGCCTGCATTGCATTTCGTGCCGCTGGCGGACAAGCTCGGCCGGACCCCCATCCTCGCAACCGAGGTGCTGCGCCGGCTGCGGATGCTCAAGGACGATTCCGAGATCGCTGCACTGCGCCGGGCCGGGCAGGCCATCGACCGGGTTCACGCCAGGATGGGCGAGTTCTTGAAGGTCGGGCGTACCGAGGCGGCCGTCGCCGCCGATATCGGTGACGCGATCGTTGCAGAAGGTCATACCGAGGCCGCATTCATCATCGTCGGATCCGGTCCGCACGGCGCCGACCCCCACCACGAGGTTTCCGATCGGGTGATCGAGGTCGGTGATGTCGTGGTCATCGATATCGGCGGACCCGTCGACCCCGGCTACAACTCCGACTCCACGCGCACATACGTTCTGGGCGAACCCTCATCGGAGATCGCCGCCCAGTACGCGGTGCTCGAGCGAGCTCAGCAGGCCGCCGTCGACGCGGTCGCGCCCGGCGTCACTGCCGAGGCCATCGACGCCGCTGCACGTGACATTCTCGTCGCCGAGGGCCTGGGAGAGGCTTTCCTACACCGGACCGGGCATGGCATCGGGCTGTCGGTGCACGAGGAGCCGTACATCGTTGCCGGGAACGATATCGAGCTGGTCGACGGGATGGCCTTCAGCATCGAACCTGGAATCTACTTCCGTGGTCACTGGGGCGCGCGCATCGAGGACATCGTGATCGTCACCGCGGACGGCTGCGAGTCCGTCAACCAGCGGCCGCACGGTCTCGTCTCGCTTCCCATCGACTGATTTCGGGCCACTGATCAGGGTGTCGGCGTTCGTCCCAACAGCGACCGAGAACCGAGAACACGCTGCACCGAAATGCGTACGACGACGCGCTCAGGGTTCTCCCGCGGCACTCGATAGCGTCGTGCATATCGCTGTTCGGCGTCCACCACGTCATCGTTGTCGGTGAGCACCTTGCTCGGACCTTCGAGGGTCAACCAGCGGGCGCCGTCGACTTGGCTCACCGCGGCATAGCCGCCGCGTGCTGCGTTCAGGGCCTTCTGGGACTCACGGCTGGTGATCACCCGAGCGATCGAGTTCTCCGCATCCCAGGTGAAGCCCACTGCAACGACGTGCGGGGTCCCGTCCTTTCGAAGGGTGGTAAGTGTCGCCAGGTGGCGTTCGGTCAAGAACTCGAGCGCTCCCTCGGTGAGCGAGGACGGATCAGTGGGGGTGGTAG
Organism: Rhodococcus sp. I2R; assembly: GCF_020889545.1. Classification (NCBI taxonomy): domain Bacteria; kingdom Bacillati; phylum Actinomycetota; class Actinomycetes; order Mycobacteriales; family Nocardiaceae; genus Rhodococcus; species Rhodococcus sp. I2R. The sequence goes on along the minus strand of NZ_JAHUTG010000008.1, from coordinate 16,738 downwards.
TCATGAAACAAACGGTAATCGGCGACACTGTCAGGCGTGACTGCCACAGGCGTAAACGACACCCTGCTCGTTCTGGGAGGGCACAGCGATATCGGCATGGAGGTAGCTGTTCGGCTGGCACAGGGCCGAAAAGTGGTGCTTGCCGCGCGGCGTAGCGAGGAATTGGACGATCAGGTTGCGCAGGTGACGGCAGCTGGGGCACGGGAGGTGTCCACGTTGTTCTTCGATGCCGACGACGTGGCGTCGCACGGGAGTGTGCTCGATTCTGTCGTCGAAGCCCATGGCGAACTGGGCACCGTCGTGTTGGCGTTCGGCATTCTGGGCGACAACGCTCGCGCACAGACAGACGCCGAGCACGCGGTGGCGATAGTGCACACCGACTACGTTGCGCAGGTGTCCGTCCTGACCCATGCCGCAAACTTGCTGCGAAAGCAGGGTAGTGGCCAACTCGTCGTGTTCTCCTCGGTTGCCGGCGTCCGCGTTCGGAAAGCCAACTACGTCTACGGCTCGGCAAAGGCAGGCCTCGACGGTTTCGCGTGCGGACTGTCCGACGCGCTGCACGGGTCGGGCGTGTCACTGTTGCTGGTCAGGCCAGGTTTCGTCATCGGATCGATGACCCAGGGGATGACGCCCGCGCCGTTTTCCAGCACGCCGGAACAGGTCGCTGACGCAGTGGTTCGGGCTCTCGCCCGCGGCCGAGCGCGCGTGTGGGTACCGGGCATCCTCGCACCGATCTACTTCGGCTTGAACATGCTGCCGGCATGGCTGTGGCGAAAGATGCCGCGCTGATGCACCACCCGATCGAGGTGATCGGAATCGGTGCCGACGGCTGGGACGGCCTGTCCGAGCACACGCGAGCTGTACTCCACGCTGCCGATGTGGTCTTCGGGTCCGCCCGGCAACTATCGACACTGCCGATCGCAGCGTACCGGTTACGTCGCTGGCCGAGCCCGTTGCTTCCAGCACTCCGATCCTCGATCGAGGAGTTCGACGGGCGTTGGGTCTGTGTGCTCGCCAGTGGCGATCCGATGTTTCATGGGATCGGGGTGAGCCTGGCGCGTGAGTTCGGCGCCTCGAGGCTGCACGTCATCCCGGCTGCATCCTCGCTGTCGCTGGCATGCGCCAGGTTGGGCTGGGCCGTACACGCCACCACCACGGTCAACATCGTCAATGCGGCCGTCACCACGATTTCCCCTGCGCTCTTCGATCGCGCCCACGTTCTTGTTCTGTCTCGAGACGAGCACACTCCGGCGCACGTCGTCGAACTGCTTCGCCGTTCCGGGTTCGGCGGTTCCTCCGTCACCGTGCTCGAACAACTCGGTGGTCCCGCAGAACGACTGGTCACGGGAACTGCCGACAAGTGGAGTCACCCCGTCGGCGACGCGTTGAACGTGGTCGCGATCGAGTGTGTGAGCGATCCGACATACCAACGACTCACGCGAGTCCCGGGTCTACCCGATTCTGCATACAGCGGCGACGGGCAGCTGACGAAGTCCGAGGTGCGCAGTCTGACATTGTCAGCACTGGCTCCGGCTCCCGGTGAACACCTCTGGGATGTCGGCGGCGGCTCCGGGTCGATAGCGATCGAGTGGATGCGCACCGACCCGAGTTGCCGTGCAACGGTGTTCGAATCGATTGTCGGCCGCCGCGAACAGATCGAATCGAATGCGTCCGCGCTCGGTGTGCCTGCTCTGCGAGTCCTGGGGCCGGCCCCGGACGAGTTCGGGGGCGACCCGCCCGACGCCGTCTTCATCGGCGGAGGACTGACCCAGGACGGCATGGTCGACGCCTGTTGGGAGCAGCTGGGCCGAGGTGGCAGGCTCACCGCCAACGCCGTGACTGCCGAGTCCGAAGCGCTCTTGTTGGACTGTGTTTCGCGCTTCGGCGGTACTCTCAGGAAGTTTCAAATCTATCGGGGTGAGCCGCTCGGGACGTTCACGAGTTGGCGACCTCAGCTCCCGGTTGCCCAGTGGAGTGCAGTCAAGTCGTGAACGTGCTGATCCTCGGGGGCACGTCCGAGTCTCGACTTCTCGCAGCGCGCTTGTCGCAGGACAGCCGATTCGACACCCTGACCTCGCTGGCGGGAAGAGTGTCCGATCCACAGCTGCCAGAAGGTGATTCGCGAGTCGGCGGCTTCGGTGGCGCCGATGGATTGGCTACCTGGATCCACTCCCATGCGATCGAGGTCGTCGTCGATGCAACGCACCCTTTTGCCGCAACCATGTCCGGCAATGCCGCTATGGCCGCTGCGAGCGCGGGAGTTCCGTTGCTACGGTTGAATCGACCGGAGTGGACAGCCCGCGCCGGTGACGTGTGGTTGGACGCCTCGACTCCCGCCGACGCCGCAAGGATGGTCGAATCGTTCTCGGAACGAGCCTTTCTCACGATCGGACGTCTCGGGGTTTGGGCTTTCGCAGGCAACAGTCGCACCTGGTTTCTGATCCGAAGCATCGATGCACCCGTGGACGAGCTGCCAACGCGGCACGAGCTTGTGCTGGCGCGTGGACCATTCGACATCGACGACGAGATCGCCACGATGCGCGAGCACCGAATCGATGTCGTGGTCAGCAAGAACAGCGGGGGAGCGATGACGGAGGGAAAGCTGGTGGCCGCCCGTCGACTCGGTATCCCAGTGGTGATGATCGCCCGGCCCCCGGCATCACCGAGCGACCATGTGACCGATTCGGTCGACGGCGCCGTGGCCTGGCTACGCTCTCGGCTGTGAATCCGGGTAGCGACGCGAGGTGAATACTCGGGTGCCCGCATCGGATTCGACGGCTTCGGTCTGGGACGAGCCGATGATGAGCAGGCACCGCATGTCGATGTCCTCGGGTTCGAGCTTTTCGAGGGTGACGACGCGCACGGATTCCTCCGCAGTACCCACTGCGCGACCGATGACCACGGGCGTGTCCGCCTCCCTGTGCTCGAGCAGGAGATCGCGCATGGCACCGACCTGCCAGGTCCTCGATTTCGACGCGGGATTGTAGATCGCGATGGCCATGTCCGCGGCGGCCACGGCGGACAGGCGAGCAGCCACGACAGCCCACGGCTTGAGCCGGTCCGAGAGCGAGATCACCGCGTAGTCGTGCCCGAGTGGCGCTCCGACGCGACTGGCAACAGCGTTGGCTGCGGTCATTCCGGGCACCACGCGCACGCGGACATCGCTCCATTGCGGCTCCGCGGCCACCTCGACGACGGCCGCTGCCATCGCGAACACCCCTGGATCGCCGGATGAGACCACGACGACTCGCTTGCCGAGCTTGGCGAGATCCAAGGCGAATGCAGCGCGCTCGGACTCGACCTTGTTGTCGCTGGCGTGGCGTGCCTGTCCGGGGCGTACGCTCACGCGATCGAGATAGGTGACGTAGCCGACGAGGTCCGTCGCGGCGGCGATTTCATCGCGTACCTCGTCGGTGGTCCAGCGATCGGCGCCCGGCCCCAGCCCGACCACGACGACCTCACCTGGCAACGGATCTGCAGCAACGTTGTTGTTGGACGGACTCGGAACGATGGCGATGGAAAAATATGGCACTTCCGACTGGTCGACGTCGCCGATGGCGAGCACCCGCTCACGATCGGTGCTCGCACGTTCGATGTAGCGAGCCTCGGCCAGTCTGCCCGACTGCTCCAGGGCACGAACCACCGTGGGAAATGTGCGGCCCAACTTCATGATTGCTGCGGCGTCGGTGGTGCGAAGGCGGCGGGCCAGCTCGTCGACAGGCAGGGTGCCGGGCAGGACGGTGAATACCTCGTCCCGTTCGACGAGTGGGGTTTCCATCGCGGCGGAGGCCGCACTCACCGATGTGACACCGGGAACGATCTCGACGTCAAACCGATCGGCTAGCCGCTTGTGCATGTGCATGTACGAGCTGTAGAAGAGCGGGTCACCTTCTGCCAGCAGCGCAACCGAACGGCCCGAAACAAGATGTTCGGCAAGGCGTTCGGCCGCCTGCTCGTAGAATTCGTCGATGGCACCCTGATACCCGCCCGGATGATCGGTGGTGCCGGTGGTGACTGGATAGACGAGATGCACTTCGATCTGATCCTCACGCATGTAGCGCGAGGCAACACCGCGAGAGATGCTGCGGCCGTGCTGTGCGCTGTGAAAGGCGACGACATCTGCTTCGCCGATCACACGCGCAGCCTTGACCGTGACCAGTTCCGGGTCGCCCGGTCCGATGCCCACGCCCCACAGCTTTCCTGACTGAATGCTCATTCCGTCTCGCTCGCAATAGCATTGACCGCGGCGACGGTGATAGGACTGCCGCCGCGTCGCCCACGCACCACCAGATATTCGACACCTGAGCCGGATTCGATCAGATCTTCCTTGGACTCGGCTGCCCCGATGAAACCGACCGGCCCGCCGACAATTGCGGCGGGCTTCGGCGCGCCTGCCTCGAGCATCTCCAGCAGGTGGAACAACGCCGTGGGCGCGTTGCCGATGGCAACGACGGCACCGTCGAGTCGATCACCCCACAGTTCGAGAGCAGCGGCCGTTCGGGTGGTCCCCAGCTTTTCGGCCAGCGCCGGAACCGACGGGTGCGAGAGCGTGCAGATCACTTCGTTGTCCGCCGGGAGGCGTCGTCGAGTGATCCCGGCGGCGACCATGTTCGCATCGCAGAGAATCGGGGCGCCGGCCTCGAGAGCGGCGCGTGCATCGACCACGACGTTGGGTGTGGCGGCGACGACCTCGGTGAGATCGACTTCACCGCTCGCGTGGATCATGCGAACGACCACCTGCGCGATATCAGGGGAGAACGCCGAAAGATCCGCCTCGGCCCTGATGGTCGCGAAGGATTGTCGGTAGATCTCCGCGCCGTCGCGGATGTAGTCGTGCATGACGATCACGATAAGCCAGGCCGGTCGGCCGTCAGGACACCCGGTATCCGGTCGGTCCGGCGACCACGTCCAGTACTGCGCCTTTGGGTCGCCCGCAGCGGCGTTCGCATCCGGACCAATGCTGACGCTCTCCTGGCGAGATGTTGCCGGCGTCGACAGCGGCGGTGACATCAGCTCGTACGTCCGCGTGGGACTTGTCGCACCCGGGCGACCCCGTGCACGCGCTGGCGTGGATCCATGGTGAATGCTCGTCGAAGATGAGCCCCATGGGGGCGAGCACGCGCACGACCGATTCGGCGGCGTCCTCGTCGAGATCGCACAGCACGAGGCTTCGCCACGGCGTGATGACCATTGGTTTGTCGACGGCCGCGAGAAACTCGGCCGAACGGGCATCGAGAACGCCGAGTGCGAGCGCGGCCCCCAGGGCCACCCGTCCGTCACGCTGCGGTAGCCATCCGATCGGCGGGAGCGAATCGGATGTCCCGGGAACATCGGTAGACCCCCCCGGCTCGAGGCCCAAGCGGGCCAACACGCGGGCCGGACCGTCGGGCAGCTCGCTCAGCCGCCATTCCTCGCGCCGCAGCTCCACGAAGTGACGCGCCGCCGCGACGAGAACCTCGATGATGTTCTCGGCACTGATCCTGACTCCCGAGTCTGCACCGGCGAGAAGCAGCGCGTACCGGTCCGGCGCCAGCGCGCGTACACCGAAATCCGGGGCAAGTGATGCGACGTCGCCGCGACCGTCGTCCAGCGCGAACAGCACACGACCAGGCAGATCTGCCAACTCGAGCTCCGCGCACACCGCCACATCGAGGCTGCCGATCATCGAACGCACGTCGGAGGTGCCGCCTACGCGGCCACTGAGCGGCGACGCCACGATGTTCCGCACGCGTTCGTGCGAGGGGGACGGGAGCAGCCCGATATCGGCGAGCCTGCGTGCCAGCTTGTCGGTGTCGGTCACCGCACGAAGCTGCATGTTGCCGCGTGAGGTCAGCTCGATCGACCCGTTGCCGAGCTCCGCGGCGCAATGCGCCAGTACCTGTAGCTGCGCCGATGTGAGCAGACCGCCGGGCAGTCGAACCCGTGCAAGCGCCCCGTCCGCAGCCTGGTGCGTGGACAGCGCACCCGGACACCTGTCGGGGGTGGTGCGGGGCGCGGGCGAGCTCACGCATCCAGGTTACTAGCTGGAACTTCGGTAGCATTCCGCTGAAGTAGGCTTCGGCCGAGAGGAAACCGGTGAAATTCCGGTGCGGTCGCGCCACTGTCACAGTCAGACCCTCTCGGTGAGCTACACACTTGAACGAGGGGCGCGAAAACCTCTCAGAAGGGCGTTACCTGTGATCCTGCTGCTGTCCACCTCGGACACCGATCTTCTCAGCGCGCGTGCCAGTGGCGCGGAATACCGGTGGGGCAATCCGTCGCGATTGCTGGCCGAGGATGTACCTGGCTTGGCCGACGGGGCAGATCTGATCGTCCTCCGCATCCTGGGCTCCAAGCGATCCTGGGAGGACGGTGTCGACGCAGTCCTGGCCGCGGGAGTTCCCGTCGTCGTTCTCGGCGGCGAGCAGGCTCCGGACGCCGAGCTGATGGAGCTGTCGACCGTTCCGGCCAATGTCGCGGCTCAGGCCCACAACTACCTGGCGGAGGGTGGCCCGGAGAACCTCGCACAGCTGCACGCATTCCTCTCCGACACCGTGCTGCTGACCGGGCACGGCTTCGCGGCACCGCTCCATACGCCGACATGGGGCCTGCTCGGCCGCACTCCGACCATCGAGGTGGACGGCCCGACCGTCGCGATCCTGTACTACCGGGCGCAGCACCTCGCCGGCAACACCGCCTATATCGACGCCCTCTGCACTGCCATCGAGAAGGCCGGCGGGCGCGCACTGCCGATCTTCTGCGCGTCGCTGCGCACCGCCGAACCCGAACTCCTCAACACGCTGAAGTCTGCGGACGCCATGGTCGTCACCGTGCTTGCGGCCGGTGGTACCAAACCGGCCGGTGCATCGGCCGGCGGCGACGATGAGGCGTGGGATGTGGCCGAACTGGCCGCCCTCGATGTGCCAATCCTGCAGGGACTGTGTTTGACCAGCAGCCGCGCCACCTGGAACGACAACGACGACGGCCTCTCGCCACTCGATGTCGCGACCCAGGTGGCGGTGCCCGAGTTCGACGGTCGACTCATCACCGTTCCGTTTTCCTTCAAGGAGATCGACGGGGACGGCCTCACTACCTACGTTCCCGATCACGAACGTGCGGCGCGGGTCGCCGGAATCGCAGTCCGCCATGCCAAGCTTCGTCACATCCCGGCCGCCGACCGGCGTATCGCCCTGATGTTCTCGGCTTACCCGACGCAGCATGCCCGCATCGGCAACGCCGTCGGACTCGACACCCCGGCCAGTGCCATCGCGTTGATGTCGGAGATGCGCTCCGCCGGTTACGATCTCGGTCCAGAGGATGGGCCCGACGCCATTCCCGGCCTGGCGGCACGCGACGGTGACGCCTTGATTCATGCCCTGATCGCGCGCGGTGGGCAGGACCCCGACTGGCTTACCGCCGAACAGCTCGAGGGCAACCCCATCCGAATCTCCGCCGCCCGCTACCGCTCGTGGTTCGCCGAGCTGCCCGAGGATTTCACCTCCGCGGTGGAGGAGCACTGGGGCCCGGCACCGGGAGATATGTACGTCGACCGTTCGAGCGATCCAGATGGCGAGATAGTCATTGCCGCGATGCAGTTCGGCAACGTCGTGATCATGGTGCAGCCGCCCCGCGGATTCGGTGAGCGGCCGGTCGCGATCTACCACGATCCGGATCTGCCGCCGAGTCATCACTATCTGGCGGCCTACCGCTGGATTCAAGCTGCCCGTGAGGACGGCGGATTCGGCGCCGACGCGATGGTTCACCTCGGCAAGCACGGAAACCTCGAATGGTTGCCGGGTAAGACCCTGGGCATGTCGGCCTCGTGCGGTACCGATGCCGCACTCGGCGACCTACCCCTGATCTATCCGTTCCTGGTCAACGACCCGGGTGAGGGCACGCAGGCCAAGCGACGGGCACATGCAACCCTCGTCGACCACCTCATTCCACCGATGGCGCGGGCGGAAAGCTACGGCGACATCTCACGGCTCGAACAGCTTCTCGACGAGCACGCCAACATCTCGACGTTGGATCCTGCCAAGTTGCCTGCCATCCGACAGCAGATCTGGACATTGATGACTGCCGCGCAGATGCATCAAGACCTCGGGTTGGAGGAGCGTCCGGACGAAGAAGTGTTCGACGACATGCTGCTCCACGTCGACGGCTGGCTGTGCGAGATCAAAGATGTCCAGATACGCGACGGGTTGCACATCCTGGGGCAAGAACCCGTCGGCGACGCCGAGGTCGAACTGGTGCTGGCGATGCTTCGTGCCCGCCAGATGTGGGGCGGCGAGCAGTCCGTCCCGGGGCTTCGCGAAGCTCTCGGGCTCAGTGAGGACGGCGACGAGGCGCGGGTGCGGGTCGACGAGGTCGAAGCCACCGCGCACGGCCTCGTCGCGGCGATGGCTGCCACCGGATGGAACCCGGACGAGGTGGAAAGTGTTGCGGGCGAGCATGGTTCGACTGTCGTCGACATCCTCCGGTTCGCTGCTACCGAGGTGGTACCACGGCTGCGGGGAACCTCGAACGAGATTTCGCAGGTGCTGCATGCCCTCGACGGCGGATTCATCGCCGCCGGTCCGAGCGGCTCCCCGCTGCGCGGACTGATCAATGTGCTTCCGACCGGCCGAAACTTCTACTCGGTCGATCCAAAAGCGGTGCCGTCGAAACTGGCCTGGGAAACCGGCCAGGCAATGGCCGAGTCACTGCTCGCTCGATACCGCAAGGACCACGGCGATTGGCCGAAGTCGGTAGGCCTTTCCGTGTGGGGTACCTCGGCGATGCGTACCTCGGGCGACGACGTTGCGGAGGTCTTCGCGCTGCTGGGTGTTTCTCCGGTATGGGACGAGGCCTCCCGCCGGGTGACGAAACTCGAGGTGATCGACCTCGATGAGCTGGGTAGGCCACGCATCGATGTGACCGTCCGGATAAGCGGCTTCTTCCGGGACGCGTTCCCGCATGTGCTGGCACTGCTCGACGACGCAGTCAGATTGGTCGCCGCCCTCGACGAATCGGCGGAGCATAACTATGTCCGCGCCCACGCCCAGGCCGATCTTGCCGAACACGGCGACGAACGACGCGCGACGACGAGAATCTTCGGCAGTAAGCCCGGTACCTACGGCGCGGGGCTACTCCAGCTGATCGACAGCAAGACCTGGCGCAGCGACGAGGACCTGGCGCAGGTGTACACGACGTGGGGCGGTTTCGCCTACGGTCGCGGCCTCGACGGTGTTCCTGCATCCGACGACATGCGCACCGCGTACCGGCGTATTGCCGTGGCGGCCAAGAACACCGACACGCGCGAGCACGACATCGCCGATTCCGACGACTACTTCCAGTATCACGGCGGCATGGTTGCGACCGTGCGTGCGCTGACCGGTAAGTCACCCGAGGCTTACATCGGCGACAGCACGCGACCGGAATCGGTCCGCACTCGCACACTGTCCGAGGAAACTGCACGGGTGTTCCGTGCGCGTGTGATCAATCCGCGCTGGCTCGATGCGATGCGCAGACATGGCTACAAGGGTGCGTTCGAGATGGCGGCAACTGTCGACTATCTCTTCGGCTACGACGCGACAACGGACGTGGTGGCTGACTGGATGTACGAGAAGCTCGCCGAGACATACGTGTTGGATGAGCAGAACCAGAAGTTCATGCAGCAGTCGAATCCTTGGGCACTTCACGGAATCGCCGAGCGTCTCCTCGAGGCCGCTGAACGGAAGATGTGGGCAGAACCAGATCCGAAGGTGCTCGACGGGTTGCGTCAGGTGTACTTGGAAACAGAGGGAGACCTCGAGGGCGAGTAGCCGTACGCTTGGCGCATGGCTACGTTCCAGGAGATCGCCGACGGAAAGTACGTTTCGCTCACTACGTTCAAGAAGGACGGTACGCCCGTCGCGACACCCCTGTGGGGCGCGCGCGACGGCGACCGACTCCTCGTCTGGACCACGGCCGATTCGTGGAAGGTCAAACGGATCAGGCGCAATGCGAAGGTCACCGTCGCGCCCTGCTCGGCACGCGGAAAGATCGAGGGCGACGCTGTCGACGGCATCGCCGAAGTCCTCGACGCGGCGGGGACCGAGACGGCTCGCGCGGCGATCACGTCGAAGTACGGCATCGTAGGATGGCTGGTGGTCAAGGGCAGTTCACTTCGCCGTGGCAAGGACGGAACAGTCGGGATCGCCGTCGTACCTGGGTGACCTGGAGATCTACGCCACTGAAGTAGAACGGCGTCCTGACGTTCCTGGGCGCGGGGTAATGGGCTGGAACGTGGCGGCGACTGCTCCGAGGGCCGCCAAGGGAACAGCATAGATAAGCAGGTACCAAAAAGAGGGCGCGGCCCATAGCTGAAGCCAGGCGAAAGACAGACCGACGAGCGCCGCAACAGCGACCCAGGAAACCCACTCACGCATGGCCAATGCTGCCACCACGAGGGGTGCCGCGAGCAACAGTACAACCCAGACCAACGGCCATACCCCTAGTACGTCGATGGCACGGTCATCGCATTGGTAGAAAGATCCGCCTTCACCGATCTTGGAACACGACAACGACATATCACCCATCGCCATCGAGGTCCCGTCACTCGCGGTGACGGCCACTGCGACCACAGCCAGGGCCCACCACACTGCTCTCCACACGCCCGCAGCCTATCCCGGCCGGGACTCTGTCTGCTCGAAGGTTATGTGCGCGCTCATAGTTCGGGTGGGTCGAAGTAGTGGTTGCCGTGCGGGTCGGTGGTGTGGATGACGTCATAGGGGAGTTTTTCGGTGGTCCAGAGTTTGCTGGTCTTGAGATTGTGGTGGGTGCGGCAGTAGGGGGCGAGGTTGGCGGCGATGGTCCAGCCGCCGCGGTGGGGGTTGTGATGGTCGAATTCGACGATGTGGTCGAGGTCGCAGCGGTTCGAGGCGATGGTGCAGCCGGGGTGGCGGCAGGTGGGGTATTGGGCGCGGATGTACGTCGCGAGTGCTGTGCCGGGGGTGTAGGTGAGGGCTCCGGGTGGAGGTGTCGGATGACCGCCGTGGCCGTCGGGGTGTTCGGCGTGATCGTGGTGTGGGTCGCCTGCGACGACGGCGCGGTAGTAGTCGGCGAGGCCTGCGGCGGTGGTGGCGGGCGCAGGCGCCCGTGGCGGGTTCGGTGGCGGGTCGGGTAGGTGTCCGGCTGAGAGGGGGCGGGTGCGCCCGAGGATCAGGTCGGGGGTGGTGCTGGCAGGTTCGGGTTCTGCGAGGTCGGCGAGTAGGTCGGTGTCGTAGAGGAATCCGTTGTTGCCGGTGTCGGTGCCTTCGGTCTCGGTGTCGGGGTTCGGGTCGTCTTTGTTGTCGGTGGTGGTGAGGGTTGCTCGGCGTCGGTCGTCAGTGGTTTGTGTGCGGGTGGGTGTGCTCATGCGGGTGGGCAAGTGTGCGGTGTGGCGGTCGTGTTCGGCGGCTGCTGCGGCGAGGAGGTCCGCGAACGGGTCGGGGGTGTGGTGGGGGTCGGTGTGTGGGCGTGGCGGGGTGCCGCAAGTACAGGTGCATTGCGGTGTGTGAACGGTCGATCCCGACGGTGGCGGGTCGGGGTCGGTGAGATCGGTGAGGGTGTCGAGGTATCGGCGGCTGGTGGTGAAGATGATTTGCCAGGTGGCGTCTCGGGCGAGGGCGCGCAGGGTGGTGGGGTCGAGGGGTCCGTAACCGTGGAGGTAGGCGTTGCGATTGTGCAGGCCAAGGATTGTTTCGAGGTCGGCGGTGATGTGGATGAGGGGGCGGCTGGCGGTGACGGTGGCTCCATGGGGGTAACGGGTGGAGTCCGGTACCGAGGAAGTGGGCTGCGGCGGTAGTGCTCGCCCGCATGGGCAGTGTGATCTGCCGCGAGGATTTCGGACAATGGAGATGGCTATTTCAGGCCGCGATCGCGGGCTGCTGGTAACTGTAGTGGACGTCGTTCGGGAATCGGTACCCGAGCGCTGAATGTCGACGACGCGGGTTGTAGAAGCCTTCGATGTACCTGATGATGTCTTCTCGCGCTTTGGTTTTGGTGGAATAGATCGTGCGATAGACACACTCGTTCTTTAGCGCCGCGAAGAAACTTTCGGCCATGCTGTTGTCCCAGCACACCCCGGTCCGTCCCATCGAGGACCGCATGCCCAGAGAGCTCACCAGAGCACGGTAGGCGCGTGAGGTGTAGACACTGCCGCGATCGGAGTGAAAGATCGCTCCCGGCTCGATGAGGGTCGTTGCCGCGGCGTTCGTCAACGCAGCCGCGACGAGCTCGGTGCGCATGTGATCGGCGATCGACCAGCCCACCACTTTGCGAGAGAAGCAGTCGATGACCGTCGCGAGGTAGACGAACCCCTGCCAGGTGTGGATGTAGGTGATGTCGCCGACGAACTTGATCCCCGGCCGGTCCGCGGTGAAGTCCCGCTGCAACAGATCCGGCACCACCGGGTCGCTGTTGGGGTCCGAATCAGTGGTGGTGCGGAACGGACGCGGCTGGCACGGAATCAGGTCGTGCTCGCGCATGATCGACCGAACCAGTTCTGGGGAACATTCGACGCCGGCATCAGCGAGATCTGCATGGATGCGCCGATAACCGTACGTTCCGTGCGATGCACCGAAGAACACTCGAATCTGTTCCGCAAGAACATCTCTGCGGATCGATGTAGCGGACTGCGGTCGGCTGCGCCAGTTGTAGAATCCTGAGGTCGAGACCTCGAGCCAGCGGCATCGGTCGGTGATCGGTGTTGCCGCGGAGTCGTCCGCGACATAGGAATCGATGAACTCGTACTTCGCCACTATCGTGGCTCCCGCGCGAAGTACGATGCTGCTTTTTTCAGGAAGGCTGCCTCGGCCCGCAGTTCCCGGTTCTCGCGTTCGAGCTGCGCCAGACGCGCGCGCTCGGTCAGTGTCAGTTCGCTCTCGGGGCCGCCGCCGTGAGTCTCACGATACTTGCTCAGCCACCGCCGCAGACTGTCGTCGCCCACCCCGTAGGCCTTGGCGACTTCACTGATCGGTTTGGACGAGTCGATCACTTCTCGGCACAGTTCGTCCTTGAACTCTGCCGAGAAAGATCGCCGTGATCTGCTCATGCTGGTCGGACTCATTTCAGTAGATCCCTATCCTAAGCGGGTCCAGTGTCCGAAATTCCTGGGCCGATCAGTCACCCCGACGGCGTCTGCGCGGCGTCAGGACCCCGCGCATTGATCCGGCTTCGAGACGCGAGGAAGACGCAAAGCACTGCTGCACAGCATATTCAGTACTTCACCGGCAACCCTGCATATCAAGACTGGCCGTTTAGGTGGTCCCTACCCACTGGCAATCAGGTGGTCCTATCGCCCTGGCAAGCGACAACATCGCGATGGGTACCCCGATGTTCGCCCTCGCTGTTCTCGTGGCCGTTTGGGCATTCCGACACTCCAGCAAGCAGTTCGTCCGCTGACGTTGACTATGCCCCAACGGCATAGTCAACACTGGACCACGACGAACGGGAGTGAACACAATGGGTTGGAGCACCAAGGAGGTCGCAGATCTCGCAGGCACCACTCTGAAGTCGGTGCGGCACTACCACGAGGTCGGGTTGCTCGACGAGCCCGCACGAAAGGGTAACGGCTACAAGCAGTACGGCGTCGCGCATCTCGTGCGCCTCGTCCAGATCAAGCGCCTGACAGGCCTCGGCTTCTCGCTCGCGCAGATCGCAGCCATGGGAGAGAGCCGCGACCACCAGGAGGAGGCGCTACGGACCCTCGACGCCGAGCTCGCCGCCTCGATCGACCAGCTGCAACGGGCCCGCGTCGAACTCGCGATGATCCTGCGCGATGCGACACCGACAGATCTGCCACCCGAATTGGCGGATGCGGCCGAAGAGTTGTCGACGGCCGACCGAACCTTCGTGTCGTTCGCCAGCACCATCCTCACCCCGACGGCCCTCGACGCCTACGGCGAACTCATCCGAAACGCACCAAGAACACCCGCCGATTCTGAATTCGACAACCTCCCTGCGGACGCCGACGAAGCCACCAGGGCCGACCTCGCAGCGCGCATGGCGCCGCATGTCCGCGAGCTGACCGCGCGCTACCCCGAACCGTTCGACAGCGCCGCTGCCGAAATCGGACCGCAACGAGCCGCACGTGCCTTCCATATCGCACTGACGGAGCTGTACAACCCCGCGCAGCTCGACGTGATGCGTCGAATCTCGCTGAAACTGAAGAAACACAACTGACCGGAGTCGATCACCGATGCCCAGATTCAGACCCGCGGCTGTCTTCGCCGCAGCCACAATCTCACTTCTCGTGCTCGGAGCCTGTAGCGGGACCCAGACAGAGACTCTGGCGCAGCCGCAGCAGGATGAGCAGCCGGACTTCCAGCGCTTCTACGACCAGGACGTGACTTTCGAGCCGTGCGCGGGGTACGGCATGACATCGGCCGACGAAGCAGCGTTCACCAGTGACCCTGCATTCGAGTGCGCCCGTGTGGAAGTGCCGCTGAACTACGAGGACCCGACGGGTCGGACAGCGCAGATCGCACTGCTGAAGGTGCCTGCGAAAGGAGAACCGATCAGGTCGCTCCTGATGAACCCCGGGGGACCGGGCGGCCCTGGAATGAGCATGGCTGCCGCAGGCGCAACCACATTGGCGGACAGTCCGCTGACCGAGAACTTCGATCTGGTCGGATTCGACCCCCGCGGAGTGGGCGCGTCCACACCCGCCATCGACTGCTTCACCGACGAGGACTACGAGGCAGGAACGAGCTACACGACGGTTCTGACCGGGTCGAGAACGCTGTCCGAGGACGGCGCACGCGACCTCGTCGACAAGTGCGCGGAGCGATCGGGAGGTGAGGACGTTCTCGCCCACGTCGGGACCCGCGACGCTGCTCGCGACCTGGATGTCCTCCGGGCAGTGCTCGGCGACGACAAGCTGAGCTACTTGGGCCAAAGCTACGGAACTCGCCTCGCAGCGGTCTACGCCGAGATGTTCCCGCAGAACGTGCGGGCCATGGTTCTCGACGGCGCCATCGACCCGCAACAGCACTCCGCTGAGCGTCGTATCGATCAATTCACGAGTTTTCAGCGATCCTTCGACGAGATGGCCGCGGCGTGTGCCACCGCGGCGGACTGCCCGCTGGGAACGGACCCGAGCAAAGCTGTCGAGAATTTTCAGAATATAGCCCGGCCGCTGATCGACGATCCGATCGTCACCGGAGACGGACGAAAGATGGATTTCGACGCCGCATACGGGGCTGTGTTGGCAGGCCTGTACGACTCCTCGGTGTGGCCGATTATCACCACAGGCATCTCTGAACTGCAGGCAGGCCATGCAGACACGCTCCTGAAGATCAACGACGTCTTCGGTGGACGTGACGCCGACGGGACCTACCCGAATTTCCCCGAGGCGCTGTACGCCATCAACTGCATGGACGAGGAGCGCAACACCCCGGAGCAGGAAGTCGAGCTGAAACGCCGAATCCAGGAAATTGCACCGTTCACCGACGCCGGCCTCGGACCGGAAGGGGCGCGTGACCCGTGCGAATTCTGGCCTGCCGAGCCGACTCTCGGCATGCCGTACGCCACCGACATCGATGGGCTGCCCGACACGTTGACCATCTCGATCACCGGTGATGCGTCCACGCCGTACGAGGGCGGTGTGAGTTTGGCTGACACACTCGGCGGATCCCTGCTGACCGTTGAAGGTGAACAGCACACCGTGGCATTCGGCGGAACGAGCGACTGCGTGGGCGACATCGTCGCGGACTACCTCGTCGACCTTCAATCCCCACCCGAAGATGCTCGCTGCACACTCTGATGTTCACCGAGAGGAGTCTCCACATGTCCACACCCGAACTGCTTTCCCTCGAGGAGTTCTTCGGCCCGCCCGTCCGATCCGGCGCCGCGATCTCCCCGGACGGTGAGAAAATCGCCTTCCTCGCGCCGTGGGAGAACCGTCTGAACGTGTGGGTCCAGGACCTCGCGGCCGACGCGTCCACCGAGACCGAAGCCCGATGCTTGACCGCCGACGACGCCCGCAGCGTCCTGAACTTCCGGTGGACCGACGACCCGCGGTGGCTGCTGTACATGCAGGACTTCGGCGGCGACGAGAACCACCACGTGTACCGCATCGACCTCTCCGACCCCGACGCACCAGCAGTGGACCTGACGCCGTTCCCCGGTGCCCGCGCCATGGGACTCGAACCCGCCCGTGGCCGCAAGGGTGTCTACACAGTGCTGCTGAACGCACGAAGCACCGCCGAGCTCGACCTGTACGAGATCGACATCGCGTCAGGCGACATCACCATGATCGGGAAAAGTCCGGGCCAGGGGCAGAACCTGATGCCCGGCGTGGACGGTGAACTGTTCGTCTTTGCAGTAACGCCGGAAGGCAACTTCGACGTGTCCGTGCGTGGGAAGTCCGGACCGGCGCGACAAATCAAGTTGTTCGACGGCGCCGACTACCCGATGGGGATCAACCCCACCCAAATCACCCCCGACGGCACCGGTATGTGGATGGGATCCACGAGAGACAAAGACCTGACCTACCTCGTTCGTGTCGACCTCGAGACCGGTGAGGAAACCGTCGTCGATTTCCACCCGACGCTCGAACTGGACGGCGCGCGCAGAGCCCTCGAACAGACGTCGTCGCCGCTGATCTGCGACAGCAAGACCGGTGAACTCTTAGCCCGAATGCACCGATCAACTGATGGCGTCGCTGTGAGTTTGGTTGTGCGGCTTCGAGTGGAGTGCGGGCGTGGGTGATCGTCCGACCTCTCGTGCCGGGTTGTTCCACTGGGTCTTTCGCGTC
>NZ_JAHUTG010000072.1:0-1117 GCF_020889545.1 Rhodococcus sp. I2R | reverse complement strand
CTATTGGGTCAGAGCGTGTGGGTGCGGTTGCACGACGGTGCCGATGAGGTCATCATCTGCGCACTCGACGACGGGGGTCCGATCGAAGTAGCCAGGCATCGACGCACCACCCCGGGAACTCCCGCCATCGACGACGCGCACTTCCCCGGCCATCACCCGAGGATTCCCGGTGACTACAGCGTCCGTGCACGCACTGCCTCCGAGCAGGCATTCCTCGCGATCGGCGAAGGCGCCGCGACGTGGCTCAAAGAAGCAGCCGCAGTCGGCACCGAACGGATCTTCCAGAAAATGTCCCACGCCGTCGACCTCGCCCGGCTCGGCGGCCGAGCAGATGTCGACTGGGCGCTCGGGCATGCGGCCGTGCACGGCCGCTTCGCCACCGGAGACCTCGACTCCATCCTCGCCACCAAAGGGATGGACCTCACCCGCCGGGGCGCATCCGAATCCACTTCCCTCGCGCAAGGCACCAGCGGATGGGATCTGTTCGGCAGCAACACCATCGGAAGCAACACCATCGGCAGCAACATCATCGGCGACACCGCCGCCGGGCGAGACGACACCGACACCACGAACGGGAGCCGGGCATGAACACCACCACTGCAGAACTACCCGCCGACGTCGAAGCGCTGATGCGTCAACTACGGCTCCCACACGCTCGGTCCATCGCCGCCGAGGTCCTCGCCACCGCGCGGGCGCAACGCTGGGATCCCGCCGAAGTGATCAAGGCACTGCTCACCGAAGAGTCCGCCGGCCGGGCCCGTTCGATGCTCACCTCCCGCCGCAAAGCCGCCGGCTTCCCGACCGGG
The DNA here is from genome assembly GCF_020889545.1 of Rhodococcus sp. I2R. Classification (NCBI taxonomy): domain Bacteria; kingdom Bacillati; phylum Actinomycetota; class Actinomycetes; order Mycobacteriales; family Nocardiaceae; genus Rhodococcus; species Rhodococcus sp. I2R. The sequence goes on along the minus strand of NZ_JAHUTG010000072.1, from coordinate 311 downwards.
AAGACCTTCGAGGTGTGGGACGAAAACGCATCATCGATCCCGTTGCCCACCCAACAGGCATTGCGGACCCTCGAATGGGTCGGGCGGCGGGAGAACCTCGTCGTCTGCGGACCAGCCGGAACAGGCAAGACGTTCTTCCTCGAAGCGTTGGGACAGAACGTGATCCAGGCCGGGATGCCCGTTGCATGGTTCACCCTCGAACAAATCGGTGTCCTCGTTCGCGCGCACCGCTCCGATGATTCTCTCGGCAAAGCGATCGCGAAAATCGTCCGCGCCGAACTCGTCGTCATAGACGACGTCGGGCTGTTGCC
>NZ_JAHUTG010000071.1:0-1210 GCF_020889545.1 Rhodococcus sp. I2R | reverse complement strand
TGCGAGATGCCCTTCGTTGTGGCCGAATTTGATCCTCGAGAAATCTCATTCTTCCACTACGACAGGGCATTTCGTGTCTGCGACCCGCGCTTGGTCGCTACCGAATCGGTGCAACCAGGATAAAGCAAGGGCTGCAAGCGAATATCTGGCCAGTCTTCGCTGGCCCCTTGGCTTTCGGTGTCCAATGTGTGACGGGGACCGGTCGTGGAGGACCTCGACGCAGCATTGGAAGTGCGTTCGGTGCGGTCGTAAGACCTCTGTGACTGCGGGGACGATCTTCCACCGCACCCGCACCCCGCTGACCACGTGGTTTGCGGCGATCTGGCTGGTCACCTCGCAGAAGAACGGCACCTCCGCGCAGAACATCCACGACATGCTCGGGTTGGGTTCCTACGAAATAGCATGGGCATGGCTGCACAAGCTACGGCGAGCGATGGTGCGGCCCGATCGCGAACTCCTCTCTGGCCTGGTCGAAGTAGACGAGTCGTTCATCGGCGGCCGCGCGACAGGCAAGGCCGGTGCGTCGACCGACAAGGTGCCGGTCATGATTGCTGTGGAAAATGTTGGTACACAAGTAAATAGAAAACTTTCCCTCGGCCGGGTACGGCTCGGGGTGGCCTCCTCGCCGGGGTCGAAGCAGGTAGTGGACTTCGCCCGTACGGTCGCTGCACCCGGGTCGACGATCCGAACCGACGGCGCTCGGATGTTCCGCGTTCTCTGCGATGAGGGCTTCACCCACACCTACATCTCCGGGTACAGCTCGGACGAGCCCGGCCACGTCACCCTCCCCGGTCCCCACCGAATCGCCTCGCTGCTCAAACGATGGAACGCAGGCACCCACCACTACCGCGTCGAGCGCGAGCATCTGCAGTACTACCTCGACGAATTCGCGTTTCGATTCAATCGCCGCAGGTCGCACGCGCGCGGGATGTTGTTCTATCGACTGCTCCAACAAAGCGTCGACACCGATCCGCACCCGCTTGCCGAGCTGATCGGCGGGGCTGGAGGTGGAAAAACCCCGTCGCCCGGCAAGGACGAACTGTTGTCCGACAACGTATTCGACGACTTCTGACAGATCAGTCCACTTAGCCTGGTTGCACCGATTCGGTAGCGACCAAGCGCGGGTCGCAGACACGAAATGCCCTGTCGTAGTGGAAGAATGAGATTTCTCGAGGATCAAATTCGGCCACAACGAAGGGCATCTCGCAGA
>NZ_JAHUTG010000070.1:0-1398 GCF_020889545.1 Rhodococcus sp. I2R | reverse complement strand
TGCGAGATGCCCTTCGTTGTGGCCGAATTTGATCCTCGAGAAATCTCATTCTTCCACTACGACAGGGCATTTCGTGTCTGCGACCCGCGCTTGGTCGCTACCGAATCGGTGCAACCAGGCTAACTAGGCCCCCACCACTGGGGGCCCTGCGGCTTGTCATCCAATGTGGCGGAGCCCGTCGGGTGGGACCTGCGGTTCGCCACTTGCCCACGATGCAACGTCGGTCGATTCTTCTCATCGGATCTGGCGGATTACTGATCCCCAACTCGCGTTGGTTCGAGAGGGAAATTTACCGACAGTGTCGATGATGGTGCAGGGACTCCGAACTGGTGGCCGATGACGCAGTTGTCTGGGTTCGAGGCGTGGGTCAACGACGAAGACTTCGATAGCTGAGAACGGCCTCTGCTGTTCGGGAACTGTGTGTGGTGATCAGCTACGTGGTCGCAGCGATGCCCGGGCATTGCGCTCGACGAGCAGCGGAACGAAATCACGGATCGAACGTCCCTCGAAACGAGCATGCTCGGCAGAGACTGCATCCTCGATCACCGGACGTGGAACGTCCGGGAATGCTGTGCCGAGTCGATCCCGCACAGCAGCGATATGGTCGTCTTCGGTGGTAGTCATCTTTTCAAGAATCCGCTCCGACGCCGCGCAGGTCAGGCGATCTCAAGCGATCGATGCACCACAGCTCCTGATCAGGGAAGTTGATGGTGTGTCGTGGGTGGAAGACCGCGTAAGTCTGATGAGGTCCGCGATAGTTTTTTCGCCATGATCGATTCCGGTGTGCCGAACCAGAAGGCCAGCGAAGCTCACGGTGTCACGCGAGCGACCGGTTATAAATGGCGCGATGAACGAGAGGGGATCGATCGCAGGAAACCGCGCGGGTCGGTGGGTCCGGCGTTGACTTGTCAATGGACATCGGGAAGTGCCCGTATGCGGACACGAAAACTGCCCGTGGGTGGTCAATAAGAACTGCCCAGTGGCGGACACGAATCTGCCCATTCGGGTGTGCCCGCCACCGGTGGAAGGGTGGTGTGTCAGGTCAAGGGTTTGACCCCCTGACCGTGCAGTGCTTGGGCGAGGCGGACCGAGTCGCCGCTGGTTTGGCACAGGTGTGCGTGGTGGAGGAGCCGGTCGACCGTCGCAGTGGCGAGGGTTTTCGGCATCAGTTCGTCGAACCCGCTGGGATGCAGGTTCGAGGAGATCGCGACGGATTTGCGTTCGTAGGCTGCTTCGACGATCCGGTAGAGCCCTTCGGCGGCATCGGTCCCCACTGGCAACAGCCCGACGTCGTCTATGACGACGAGTTCGGCGCGGACGATTTTCGCGATCGCTTTGCCGAGAGAATCATCGGAGCGGTGCGCGCGAACGAGGACACCGATTTGTTCGAGGGTGAAC